>JABDFW010000161.1:997-2667 GCA_013286305.1 Bacteroidota bacterium | reverse complement strand
GTACAATAGTAGATGAAGACGGTCTTTACTTTCCGGTTGATAATACCGGCTATTCCACACCAGCCTCTTATGCGGGGTATAATCTTGCGTGGAGCGATGAATTTAGCGGCGGCACTATTAACACCAATAATTGGGTATTTGAAAGCGGCAACAATAACGGGTGGGGCAACAGTGAGCTTGAAAACTATACTGACAGAACACAGAATGCATTTGTATCTGCCGGCAACCTTATTATTGAAGCCAGGCAGGAATCATTTGGCGGCAATAGTTATACATCTGCAAGGATGAAAACCGAAGGCAAACAAAATTTTCAATATGGAAGAATAGATATTCGTGCAAAGATGCCAACCGGAAAAGGTATATGGCCGGCACTTTGGCTGCTGGGTAGCAATATTAGCTCCGTTGGCTGGCCTACCTGTGGCGAAATTGACTTGATGGAATTGCTTGGCCAGCAGCCGAACACTATTTATGGTACCCTGCATTGGGGCGCCAGTGTTGCAGGCCAATTGTCTAAAGGGACTAATTACGTTCTTGGCAGTGGCTCGTTCGACCAGCAGTTTCACGTGTACAGCCTGCTTTGGGCACAGGACAGCATTAAAATGCTGATAGACGATCAGCAATTTTTTTCTGCTACAGGCCAGGATATTGTAGGTGGCAACACAGCTTCTAATCCATTCAATAATAATTTCTTTTTAATATTTAATATAGCCGTGGGTGGCAGTTGGCCAGGCTCGCCCGATGGAACAACACAATTCCCGCAAAGAATGATTGTGGATTATGTAAGGGTGTTTCAGAAATAAGCAATATCTCTTAAAGCTATTCCAAAGTCTTTACGCCCCTGATTGACGCACCTGTTTGCTTATGCAGGTCAAAAACAATTACCTCGTTACCGCCTTTGTTTAGCCAATTTGCGGGGCAGTACAAATGCTGTTGCGGGCCTACGCTCCAATACCTGCCTAAGTTATGGCCGTTAACCCAAACAACCCCTTTTGAATAGTTGCTCAGGTCAAGGTACGTGTCTGCAGGCTCATTCAATGTAAAACTTCCTTTAAAAAATATCCCCTCATGAAACCCTTCCGGGTATTTTGATCTAAGGGAACTAACAAACTTTTCATCCATTGGCAGCAGGTAAGTTTGCCAGTTCATTAAGGTCATGCCGTTTAAGGTAACCCGGTCGGTAATACCCTTGCGGTCAATCATGTATTGCGCAAAATTTATATGCCCCATTGCTTCCACCAAAATATCAAGCTGCGGGTCTTTTTCATCGGTCTTTGGCAGTGTAACAGACCATTTGCCGCCATCCCTGTAAACAGTATCTATAAACTTACCATTCAAAAAAACCAAAGCGTAATCATGCGGCTCTGTAATAGTAAGCTTGCCGCTCTTATGGCCTATGAGTTTTGTCCGGTACAATATAAATCCGCTCTTTTGGCCAAATGATTCCATAGGCTGTGGCTGCGGGGTATTAATTGGTATGGGTAGTTCTTTCCAGATGGTAGTGAATGGCTGTAATGAGAAAGCCGGAATGTCTATTGAAGGAATTGTTTTTGGCATCCGCAATCTTATCAGCCGGTATGTATCTTATAAAATCCCCGATCTGCCAAAAACAATTCCTTCAATAGACATTCCGGCTTTCTCATTACAGCCATTCACTACCATCTGGAAAGAAC
>JABDFW010000161.1:0-987 GCA_013286305.1 Bacteroidota bacterium | reverse complement strand
TGGCTGGCCTTGCTCATCAATGGGCGCATCATAATCGTAACTGGTAACATCAGGCTGAAATTGGGCAGCGTTAAAAGCATTTGCACCTGCGGTAAAACCAAAGTTTGTTCCTCCATGAACAACATATAAATTGAACGACCGCTTATTATCTAATAAATACTTTAGTTCTTTAAGCAACGAAGCCGTATCCGTTTTTTGCCAATCTTCCTTCCAATGGGTTAGCCACCCGGGATATGTTTCGCTGCTAAATGCCGGTACGTTCGGGTTATGTTTTTCGGCAGTGGCAAAATCATCATCACTCGTGCCACTATCCATACCTATAGCGGCGCCATCAATATTGCCGGCATCCAGCATATAATCTGTCGGGCCGTCGCTTGTGTAAAAAGGTACGTTTATACCATTATCCAGCCAAAGGTTTTTTAAAGCAGCCAGGTATCTCTTATCATTCCCATAACTGCCGTATTCATTTTCTATTTGCACCATTAAAATAGGGCCGCCATTGGTGCACAGCAGCGGTTTTATTTCTGCCGAAAGGCGGTTTATATATCTTGTTACCGCAGTCATGTAACGTGTATCAAGGCAACGTACTTTAATATCGGGTATTTTTAAAAGATAAGGCGGCAAACCACCAAAATCCCATTCAGCACACACGTATGGGCCGGGCCTAAGCAACACCCACATTCCTTCTTCTTTACACAGTTGTATAAAAGCTGCTATATCGCGGTTCTCGCTTTTAAAATCAAATAAGCCGGGCGATGTTTCATGATAATTCCAGAAAATATAAACAGCTATTGTATTACACCCCATCGCCTTAGCCATTTGTATCCTGTTGCGCCAGTAAGGCCTGGGTATGCGGGCTGGGTGCATTTCGCCGCTTATTATCTGCATAGGTTTACCATCCAGCAGGAAAACTTCTTTACCAAATGAGAACACCTGTTTTGATTGGGCAAACAAAATTGTAGAACAAGCGATACAAGCAACTAATAA
>JABDFW010000160.1 GCA_013286305.1 Bacteroidota bacterium | reverse complement strand
GTTTTGTAATCTTTTCAAGGCGGGCATTCAGCCATTGCAATTTTTCATCCAGCTGATTTAAATGCGCGTAATCATTCCCCAGTATTTCATAACCGCCGCAATTATCATAATCAATTACATCATCAGCAAAAGTGTTCCTTATTTTTTCGATGCCCTTGTAACGCATCTCTGCCAGTTGAAACATTTTATCTTCACCAATAAAAGCAGCATCATGCAATAATTCAGTAGGGCTTCCAAAACAGGCAAAGCCTGCATTGCGTGAGGACGCCCCTGTTGGTATTACGCCCTTATCCAATATCAATATCCTTAATTTGTCCTTAAATTTTATTAGTTCCAAAGCAGTCCATAACCCCGCTAAACCCGCTCCGGCTATGATTATATCCTTATGCGCATAAAAACTTTGCTTTTCCCAGATTGACGGCAGCATGGCGATTAGTTATTATTAAAATAATTTATTTATCTTTATGCTAATATCAGTTTTTATATTTTACGTACCACTATGTTAATAACTTTCAAGTACACGCTTGCAAAATCAACATCTGTGTATAATTGTTTTTAACACTTTGTTATGGTAATATAAAATTCTGCAATACATTTACAACTACCAATCACGTTAAACGCATCCCGATGAAACTTAAAAAACTATTGCTTCTCGCATTTTTATTAACCGGTTTTGTTATAAGTTATGCGCAGGAAGACACATCCCTCGTTAATGTTTATTTTTTCAAAAACAAATTTTTTCTTACCCAAAAAGGAAAAGAGAATTTACAATTGTTTATGGAGCAGCATAAAAATGATAAGCATTTGTATGTTGTAGGAAGATGTGACAAATGGGGCGCACTGGAATATAACGACTGGCTTTCTGTACAAAGAGCAAAAACAGTTGCAGACTTTATGAGGAAAAACGGTTTCCCTACAGATAATATTGATACTATTAAAGGATACGGTAAACGCAAACTGTTAGCGATAGGAACACCCCGCACGCAGGATTCATTGAACAGGGTGGTAACTATCACCGGTTCTTTTGCGGTGGTAAAACAAATAATTGAAACCAAGCGCGAGGCACCTCCTGTTGTGGTTGCAAAAAAACATGTTATAATAGATACTGTTTATTTGAATGAGAACATAATGGTACCACCACCCTACCCCGCTGAATTGCTGGCCATTCATAAATTTCCGCACAAAGGCGATATACTAAAAATTGAACGCGTAGTTAATGTAAGAAATGATACGCCTTTTGTGATGAGGAAATTATATGTTGCATCAGAAACAATGGAGGAACCAAAACCTGTTGTTGCTGCAGTAAAACCTCCACCGCCACCACCACCCGCACCGGCAGCTACTGCTGCTCCGTCAGAAATAGCTGAAGACACTAAAAACTCCGACCTTAACCAGCAGGTTACGGATAAATTAAAGAATAGCAAAATTGGCGAGTCGCTTGTATTAAGAGGCATTAATTTTGATAACGGTTATCATAAGATCCTTAAAAAAGATATGCCATCGCTTGAAGCCGTATTAGCGGCTATGAAAGAAATACCAACTCTTAAAATTGAGATACAGGGTCACGTATGTTGCTGGCCTCTTGGAGAAGAAGGTTTTGACAGGGATACAAAAGAATACAGCCTTTCTTATAACAGGGCAAAAGCGGTATATGATTATTTGATAGCAAATGGCGTTACTGCAGACCGCCTTACTTTTGCGGGTTACGGTATGAAGCACCCGTTAGTGTATCCCGAAAAAAATAAAAACGACGAATATAAAAACCGCAGGGTTGAATTTAAAATAGTTAGTAAATAACGACTGAATTATTTGAAGAGTAAATGAGTGAACCGGTGGAAGAAATTCCGCCGGTTTTTTTTATTGCAAAAGGATTAACATTTCTATTTGCGCAAATTAAAACAAGCAGCATAAGTTAGCAAGATGAAAAAAATATTAGTTACTTCAGCCCTTATATGTATTGCTGCGTTAAATGCACAGGCACAGTTAAGCAGCGGCGACATTGCAAACGGGTTAAAAGAAGCATTGAATAAAGGGGTGCAGGAGGGTACTGCAAAATTATCAGTAACAGATGGTTTTTTTAGAGATGCAGTATTGAAAATATTAATGCCCCCCGAAGCGCAAAAGGTTGAAAAAACTTTGCGTGGCATGGGCATGGGCGCACAGGTTGACCAGGCAATACTTTCCATGAACAGGGCTGCGGAAGATGCGTGTAAAAGCGCAGCGCCTATATTTTTGGATGCTATAAAGCAAATGAATATATCAGATGCAATTGGCATTTTAAAAGGCAGCGATTCTTCTGCTACCATTTACCTGCGTATAAAAACAACACCTGCTTTAACGGCGGCATTTACGCCTGTTATAAATACCTCGCTGCAAAAAGTAGGTGCTACCAAATACTGGAATACTATTATTACGACTTATAATAAGATACCTTTTCAAAAAAAGATAAACCCTGACCTTACCGCCTATGTTACAGAAAAAGCATTGTCAGGCATTTTTTATGAAATAGCATTGGAAGAAGTTAGTATAAGAAAGAACCCTGCTGCAAGAACTTCTGATATTCTTAAAAAAGTTTTTGGTAGCTTGTAAATAACCTCAGCTTTAAAGTTAATGTCGCTCAGTTAAGGAAAACGGTCGTAATTTATTAAATTATTGTTTGATTATTGAACCCCTTACAGGGTTCGCGAAG
>JABDFW010000159.1 GCA_013286305.1 Bacteroidota bacterium | reverse complement strand
AAGCCCGCTTACGCTTATCCTGCTTGCGGCCGCTGTTGTATCTTTTTATTTAAATGATAAAACCGATGCATACATTATTTTCACTATCATATTTATAAGCAGTATGCTTGGCTTTTGGCAGGAAAAAGGCGCATCAGGCGCTGTTAACAAACTGCTTGAAATGGTTAAGCTAACCGCAACTGTACTGCGGGATAACAAAGAAACAGAGATTGCTGTAGATGAAATTGTACCGGGCGATATTATTGTGCTTCATGCAGGTGATGTTGTGCCCGGTGATGGGCTAATACTTGAATCAAATGAATTGTTTGCTGATGAGGCGGCTTTTACGGGCGAAACTTTTCCGGCCGAAAAAAAAGCAGGTATTGTTAAACAGGATGCAACATTAGGCCAGCGAAGCAATTCGGTTTTTATGGGATCGCATATAATAAGCGGAACGGCCCAAATTATTATAGTGAATACCGGGCTGAGTACAGAGTTTGGAGCCATTTCAAAAAGGCTAAAGATCAGCCAGCCGGAAACAGATTTTGAAAAAGGGATAAGACATTTTGGTTACATGCTTATGGAAATAACACTGATATTAGTAGTGATAATTTTAGGCATTAACCTGTTATTACAAAAACCCGTTTTAGATTCATTTCTTTTCGCACTGGCAATAGCTGTAGGGTTAACGCCACAATTGCTGCCCGCCATCATAAGCATAAATCTCGCAAAAGGCGCAAGGAAAATGGCGAATGTACAGGTAATTGTAAAAAAATTAAGCGCCATAGAAAATTTCGGCAGCATGAATATTTTATGCTCTGATAAAACAGGAACAATAACGCTTGGAAAAGTAAAAGTACAGGGCAGTTATGACGCCGAAGGAAAAGAAAGTAAGCTGCCATTATTTTATGCAGGGGTTAATGCAAACTGCCAAAAGGGATTTAGAAACCCTATTGATGAAGCTATTAACGAAGTAAACACAAATGATGTAAAAACATACATCCCCGTTAATGAAATTCCTTACGACTTTATACGCAAACGTTTAAGCATTTTAGCAACTGACGGTAATAATCAAATAATGGTTTGTAAAGGGGCATTGAAAAATATTTTGGAGATATGTTCGCAAATGGAAGTGGCAGACGGCAAGGTCACCCCCATAGCTGATGCAGTTAATATTATTGAAGAAAAATACAAAGAGTTCAGCGCCCTGGGCTTTAGAACATTGGGGATTGCAACTAAAACAATTAAGGATAAAAATACTATTACTAAAGAGGATGAAAAGGAAATGGCTTTCAGGGGTTTTATTACCCTGTACGATCCCCCAAAACCCGGCATACAAAATACCATTACAGAACTCCGGGCAATGGGCATAACCTTAAAAATGATAACAGGCGATAACGCCCTTGTGGCAAAACAGGTAAGTGAATCTATTGGCATTAAAACCCCTGTTATACTTACCGGCGATGACCTGCGTAAAATGAGCGATGCGGCTCTTGTACAAAAAGCGGGAAGCACTGATGTTTTTGCTGAAATTGAGCCCAACCAGAAGGAGCGCATCATTCTCGCCTTAAGGAAAAACAATAATGTAGTAGGTTATATGGGTGATGGTATAAACGATGCCACGGCCTTGCATACTGCCGACATTGGCATATCAGTAGCCACAGCAGTTGATGTTGCAAAAGAGGCCGCTGATATTGTATTGCTTAATAACGACCTGGAAGTATTGATCAATGGCGTTAAAGAAGGGAGGATAACTTTTGCAAACACACTCAAGTACATTTTTATGGCTACCAGCGCCAATTTTGGTAATATGTTCAGCATGGCAGGTGCGTCGGCTTTTTTATCTTTTCTCCCCCTCCTGCCCAAACAAATTTTACTTACCAATCTCCTGACCGACTTTCCGGAAATGACCATTTCAACAGACAATGTTGATGAAGGGTTAATAAACCTTCCCCGCAAGTGGGATATATCTTTTATAAGGAAATTTATGCTGGTGTTTGGCATATTAAGCTCTGTTTTTGATTACATTACATTTGGTGTTTTACTTGGCATACTTAAAGCAAAAGAAAGCGAGTTTCAAACCGGCTGGTTTGTTGAATCTGTAGTATCAGCCACACTTATTGTACTGGTTATAAGAACAAGAAAAATGTTTTTGCGCAGTAAACCGGGCAAGTACCTGTTGCTGACCACTATTTTAATAGTACTGGCTACTCTTGCATTGCCTTTTTCACCTTTTGCGCGCGTATTTAATTTTGTGCCTTTACCTTTTAGTTTTTACGCAGCGGTTCTTATTATAGTGGCATGCTATATATGGATGGCAGAAGTAGCAAAAAGATTATTTTATGCCTATATAGATAAAAGGCAGTTGCGGCGGTGATGTGTAAAACGCTGCTCTTTGTACAATTACTGAGAAAAATCATTCTTTTCCCTAACACATATCATTCCCGTTGTTTTAGGCCTTATCTACTTTTGATAAGTATAAAACATTTTTAAAGCCTATAATAAAGTATATGAAATCTATAATAGCGCCCACCAATTTCTCACACAACTCCATTCACGCAGTAAATTACGCCGCAGATATGGCGTTATCTGTAAATGCGGAGCTTGTATTGTTGCATATTATACAAATGCCTGTTTCATTTGAGGTGCCTTTAACAGAATATGAATATGAAGGAATGCTGCAAGGCGCGGAAGAAGAACTCGCAAAATTAAAAAAAGAATT
>JABDFW010000158.1 GCA_013286305.1 Bacteroidota bacterium | reverse complement strand
GGCATTGGCTCTGAAAATAATTTAAGCCGCCTGCTTCAGCAGGGCTATCATGCAGACACTTACTTTTTTAGTTACAGTGACGTTGCCTCAAAAGCTGATAGTATTTATAATGCCGTGCTTGCCAAATACGATGTAGTGATTATTGGTTTGCACAAATTCAATAAATACCCTGCCGGCAATTTTGGCATAAGCGATGCAGCCATTAACCTGGCAAAAAGAATACAGCAGTCAAAACCAACTGTAATGATGGTATTTGGCAACCCCTATGCAATAAAGAATGTAGACGCTTTTCCAAACCTTGTTGCCTGCTATGAGGATGATGATATATTTCAGAAGGCTGCTTTTGACTGGCTACAGGGTAAGTTTATGGCTAAAGGAAGTTTGCCTGTAACTGTTAGTGAAACATTCCACTACGGAACTGGCATAGCTGATTCTTCCGTTTTGCCTGTAGCTGCTCCTGAATTAGTGGGTATGAATAGTGTTGTTTTAAACAGAATTGATTCTATCGCCAATGATGCTATTTTAAAACGTGCAACACCTGGCTGCGTGGTATTAGTTGCAAAAGATGGCAAAGTGGTATTTGATAAGGCGTATGGTTTTATGACCTACGACAGTACCGAGCCCGTTACCACCGCTACTATGTACGATCTGGCATCTGTAACAAAGATCTCCGCCACTACAGTTTCGCTAATGAAATTGTATGAGGAAGGTAAATTGGATATTCACAAAACGCTGGGTGATTATTTGCCATGGGTTCGGGGAACAGATAAAGCGGGGCTATCAATAGAAAAAATTATTTTGCATCAGGCAGGCCTAAACGCCTTTATCCCTTTTTACAGGGAAACGATAGATACTGCTACCGGCAAGCCCAAACCGGGTTTTTACAAATCAACGCCCGACGAACTATACAGCGTGCGGGTTGCAGAAAACATGTATATGCGCAAAGATTGGATAGACACCATGTACAAAAGAATTTTGCAAAGTAAACTTGGCCCGGCTGATAAATATGTGTACAGTGACAACGATTTTATTTTTATGGGCAAGGTTGTTCAGCAAATTACAGGCATGCCGTTAAATGAGTATGCCCGGGAAATCTTTTACGAGCCATTAAATATGGCAAGCACCACCTTTAAGCCGCGCGAGCATGAACCTTTAGACAGGATAGCGCCCACGGAAAGAGAAAAAATATTCCGCCTGCAGGAAATAAGGGGTGATGTGCACGACCCCGGCTCCGCTATGTTTGGCGGTGTTGCAGGGCATGCGGGCTTATTCAGCGATGCCTATGATCTTGCTAAATTGTACCAAATGCTGTTGAACGGGGGAGAATTGAATGGTGTGCGCTTTTTAAAGAAAGAAACAATAGATTATTTTACGGCTTATCACAGCAATATAAGCAGGCGGGGACTTGGTTTTGATAAACCGGAAAAAGACAATCCAACCCGAAAAGAGGCAGACGCTTATCCTGCCAAAAGTGTATCGCCGCTTACATACGGGCATACAGGGTTTACAGGCATTTGTGTTTGGGTTGACCCTGCCTATAACCTGGTTTATATCTTTTTATCAAACCGGGTAAACCCCGATGGAGGTGAAAATTTAAAACTCAGTCATTTAAATGTACGTTCCAATATACAGGAAACAATTTACCGGTCAATGGGCATACCGTAGGGTCATACCATGGTATGACCCCGTCATGGCACGACCCTGCGGCCATTTATTAATTTAATTTGGTTAATTCGGTTATCATTTCAATGGTAAATAATATATTCGTTTTTAAATGCACATATTTTGGTTGTGCCATGGCATGACCCTACAAGGTAAACCCAATAAAACTTAATTATGAAAAAAATGATGCGTGCTGTTTTGGTACTGATTGTTACAGCAGCCTTAATGACCTCCTGTAAAACATCGTCTCCAAAGCAAACCAAATACATCCCCAAAGATTCGTATGTTGTATTTGGTTTTAACAGCAAAAGCCTGTTAGAAAAAATTGGCAGGGCTAATTTGAATCTTGATTCATTGTCAAAATATTTCAATGATGAGGGTTCAGATACTACCATGATAAAAAAATGGAATGATCTTAAAAACTCAGGGCTGGATATGGATGAAGAAGTTTATGGCTTCGTTAAATCATCCGGTTCTATCATGTCCGGCCAATCTGGCAGTTTTGGTTTTGTTGGCGCATTGAAAGACGTTACGGCCTTCCAGGCATATATGAAAAAGCAAAACCCTTCTGCAGATGTAAAGAATGGCGGCGACTATTCATACATGCCCCTGGGCAACGATTTTATTGCAGGCTGGAACGGCGATGTTGTAATTGTTGCTGCTGCACATGCTGGTACCTCTTCGCCCGGTTCCTATTCTACCGGCGAAGGAACACTGTCCCAACAATTGCTTACAAAATTGTTTGCTCAAAAAGAATCAGAATCAATTGCATCTGTGAAGGAATTTGGCGATGTGGTTAAAGAAAACGCTGATATGTTATTTTTTGTTAACTCATCAAGCAACCCGGCATCATCTATATTAAATATGACCAAAGTTGCGGACTTATTCAAGGATTCCTATGCAAGCGGTACACTCAACTTTGAAGATGGTGCTGTAAAAGTTGCTTTTAAGTCGTACTCCAACAAAATACTTTCTGACATTATAAAAAAATACCCTTCGGTGGGGTTGGACGAAAGTATGGTTACCCGCTATCCTTCATCTGATATTGATGGTTTTGTTAACCTTTCTTTTAATCCTCAAATGTTGATAGAGCTTGTCAAATTCGGGTTTTGCACCGCCCTTTAAAGCATTTACAACCGCGTTCACATCAAATCCATCCTTGCCAA
>JABDFW010000157.1 GCA_013286305.1 Bacteroidota bacterium | reverse complement strand
TGCGCACTTTAGGGTTAAAAACATAGCCCTGTATTGAAAAACCATAAATGAGCAAGCGTTTCTCCGCATCTCAAAAGTAAAACCAAAACTCCACTGCCATATATGGAAAACTCAGTCAAAAACTACAGTATCTGGAAAGTTATTTCAGCCTCGTCGGTAGGCACACTAATAGAGTGGTACGATTTTTACATTTTTGGCAGCCTCGCCACAATAATAGCCAAACAATTCTTTCCGGAGAATGCAGGCACTTCAGCTTTATTAAGCACGCTTGCCATTTTTGCCGCCGGGTTTATTGTACGGCCTTTTGGGGCATTGGTGTTTGGCAGGCTGGGAGATATTATCGGGCGTAAATACACCTTTTTGCTAACACTGGTGCTTATGGGCACGTCCACATTTGCCATGGGGCTTGTGCCCGGGTATAAGTCAATAGGCATTGCCGCCCCGTTAATTGTATTATTGCTTCGGCTGGTGCAGGGGCTTGCGCTGGGCGGCCAGTATGGGGGTGCCGCAACTTATGTAGCAGAGCATGCGCCAAAAAACAGGAGCGGCTTTTTTACAAGCTGGATACAAACAACAGCCACTTTAGGTCTGCTGCTGTCCTTCGCGGTAATACGTTTAACGCGCAACGAATTAGGGATTGAAAAATTTGCCGATTGGGGCTGGCGTATACCCTTTTTAGTATCGGCATTACTGGTTGTTGTATCCATTTACATCCGCCTTCGTATGAAGGAAAGCCCGGTATATACCAAGCTTAAAAGCGAGGGCAAAACATCTACAAACCCGTTAAAAGAAAGCTTTACAAATAAGGTAAACCTTAAAATGGTTTTGCTTGCATTGTTTGGCGCAACAATGGGGCAGGGGGTTATATGGTACACAGGCCAGTTCTACGCACAGAGTTTTATTGAGAATACCTGTAAGGTGAATTTTGACGATTCAAGAACGGTTATTATGTGGGCCATTATATTTGCCACGCCCTTCTTTGTGATCTTTGGCGCCTTAAGCGACAAGATAGGCCGTAAATGGATTATGCTGCTGGGTATGCTGCTTGGGGTTGTATCCTATAATTTTATATACGGCAAATTTTTGGAACTAACCGATCCCGCGGCTAAACGTGAAATGGTAGATGCGGCAAAAACCACTGCGGTACCAAAAATGGCGAGCCTTGATGCAAAGGATAAAAAGAAATTCCTGGTAGTATCAAAAGCCGATTCAGTTTACACAGATGGCGCCGTTTATAAATTTACCAAAACAGATACTATAGTATTAGCGAATGAATTTGCCCGGGCAACGGTGCAGGGCAATGCCGATACTGTGCTTGCCTTAGTTGCAAATTCAACGGGCAACAAGCCTGCGGATACCAGCTTTATTAACCTAAAGCCTGCTGCAGCAACAACCGCTGCAAAAACCGATACCGTATTTGCGGCGGTTGAAAAAAAATCGGTTAAACCAAATGTGGTTACAGAAAAATCGCTGGACAGCCACACCTACTGGCTTATGGTTTTTTTAGTATTTATACAAATAGTTTATGCGGCCATGGTATATGGCCCGATAGCAGCATTTTTGGTGGAGTTATTCCCTACCCGCATACGGTACACTTCCATGTCGTTACCATACCATATTGGCAATGGGGTGTTTGGCGGGCTTGTACCTTTTTTAAGCACATTGATCGTAGCTTATTCAGGGTTGCCGCTAGCCGGCTTATGGTATCCTATATGTGTAGCATCTATTTGTTTTATTATCGGCTTGTTATATCTTTCCAGCAAGGGCGATAAAGATATTTCGAGTGAAGTGAGTACATCTGTTCATTAATATTAAAACTTGTTGATATGAATACGTTAAGAAGAATATTTGGAATTGTTTGGATACTGCTGGCACCAACTTCCGTTTATTTAATGGTAAGCAATGCACTGGAAGCAGTTACAAAAGCGAATAAAATAATTGCTGCTGCAACAACAGATGCAGCTAAGGCAGCAGCAGAGGCTGCCAAAACCAACACTATTTTGCAGTGGAGCATTATTATAATAATATTTATACCTATTGCTGTTGGATTGATAATTTTTGGAAAATACGCGCTTGCGGGGGAATATGATGAGGGGATGACACAAAAGGAAGCATTTTGATTTTATATGATATATTTGAGGATGAATTCGTGGTTCTTATAACTGAATTCAACCGTATAACAAAGTTTTTAAAACCTGCCCCGTTTATAATATATTTTTAAACGTAACAAGTGAGAATATTTTTATATGTGGGAATATTTCCTGGCGAACTATAATAAGCTGGCATTTATTTTATTGGGGTGCCTTGTAGTATTTAAAATATTGCTAACTGTGATCTTTCATAAAGATTACGAACGTAATGTGGTGGGTATTGTATCTTCCATTTTTAGATGGTACAGCGGCGTTGCAATAGATATGGCTGACACCGGTACCCAGCGGTTTGTTATGAGGCTGCAAAACCTGGTGAGTATTGTAATATATGCAATAGCCGTGATACTTATTTTTGTACAACTCCTCACAGTTTAAATATTTATATACCATCATTCGCCCAATTTACGTTTAGTGTAAAAATTATTATTTCATGTCAATTTCTGTGGTTAAGTTATTAAAAATGTACGGTGCCCAAAAAGCAGTGAACGATATTTCTTTTTCAATTAATAAAGGGGAGATTGTTGGATTTCTTGGCCCCAATGGTGCAGGTAAAAGTACCACCATGAAAATTATTACGGGGTATCTTTCGCCGGATTCAGGCAATGCCAAAGTCTGTGATATTGATGTACAGGCGCATCCGTTGGAAATTAAAAGAAAGATCGGTTACCTGCCTGAAGCCAACCC
>JABDFW010000156.1 GCA_013286305.1 Bacteroidota bacterium | reverse complement strand
TTGCTTGCAGGCCTGCAATATAAAATTGATGTATGGCGCCTGCAATGGCCTGTTATTATGCGCAATGCAATTAATGCCTGTAAAGAAACCGGCAATAAGCTGGTTTTCTTTGACAATGTTTATATGTATGGCAAAGTAGATGGGGCAATGACGGAGCAAACACCATTCAACCCAATAAGCAAAAAAGGCGAAGTAAGGGCAGCTATTGCAACCATGCTATTGGATGAAATGAAAGCAGGGAATATTACTGCGATGATCGCCCGCTCGGCAGATTTTTATGGCCCGCGGGCAACACAAACAAGTGTTGCGGGCGTTTTAGTTTTTGACAAGCTATGGAAAGGCAGCACAGCTCAATGGATGGTAAATGCTAACCAGCCACATTCATATACTTATACGCCTGACGCAGGCAAAGCCTTGTATTTACTTGCAACAAAGAATGAGGCATTTGGCCAAACCTGGCATTTGCCCACAGCAGAGCCTGCTTTAACGGGCAAAGAATTTATTGCGCTTGCTGCTGAAGCAATGCATGCAAAGAATAAGGTTCAGGTGGCGCCAAAATGGTTATTAAAGAGCATGGGGCTTTTTAATCCGCTTATGAAAGAATTGAATGAAATGCTTTATCAAAATGAGTTTGCGTATATATTCGATTCATCAAAATTTAATAAAGCATTTGGGTTTACACCAACCTCTTATCAAAAAGGCATATCTGAAACTGCAGAATGGTTTTTAAAACAACCTGTTGCGGTAAAGTAGTAAACATTAGTAAGTCAATCTGAAATAATATAAACCCTGGGGGTTTCAAAAAATGCCCCGGGGGTTTAGAGAATTACTTATGAGCGCCTCATGACAAATTTTATCCCCTCAATCCCCATCATCCTTCTTCCCGTCAACCTTTACAAAAGCCGCGCGTTTGGGCGGAGGCACAACTGCATTCTCGCCCTTCACAGCTTTCCATATCACTTCAGTAAACTCACGGTCTGGCACCATATCTTCTTTACTAAAATCAAATTTTTCGCTTTTGCGCTGCCATGCATTTTCCACTTTATTCTTTTCGTTAATATCTGTTTGCAGAGGCTTTGCGTTAAAAGCTGTTAAGTTAGGTGTGCTTGTAAAACAATTCCACATGGGCATCGCGGCGGCATCATATTGGCTCATTGGAGGAATACCAAGAATCAGTTCTATCGTACGCAACATCGAAGTAGTTGAATACATGGTATGGTCAACAAAATGGCGTTTAACAAACCCGCCGGCAACATACGCAGGGCTGCGGTGTGCATCCACATGGTCGGGCCCATCCTGTGCATCATCCTCCAGCACAAAAACAACACTCTCTTTCCATACAGAGCTTTTACTTAAGTAGTCTATAAACATCCCCACTGCAAGGTCGTTATCCGCGCAATGTGCAAAAGGTGTCGGCCTGCCCTTTGCCAGCCCCTCAGTATGATCGTTAATTATGCGCAGTGTATTTAACTGCGGCAAAGCATTCGCGGCAACCAATGAATCAAAATCCCGTTTCCACTGGCCTACGCGCGTAGTATCGCGCACCTTTTGGTCCCAGCTCGTATAGTATGGGCAAATATGGCCCTTCAGTTCTGGTATGTTTGGTTTGTAATCATCTGCAAATTCGCCGTATGTGCGGTAACTAACGCCAGCGTTCTTGCAATGCTGCCAAATAAAACCACCTTTATTATTTGCAATTGCACGGTTGCCTTCCGCGTCATATTCCCCGCCGCGGCCGCCATAGCTTGTAGGCCATGTTTTTTCAAGATAATCATCCGCGTATCCGCCCATGCTCCAGTTATGCCCGTCCGCACTTACTTCTGCGTCAACATAAAAATTATCCAGCAAAACAAATTCACGTGCAAGTGCGTGTAAATTCGGCGTTATCTTTTCGCCAAATAAAACAAGGCTTGTATCGCCGTTGCCTTCAGGCATATCGCCGAGTACCTGGTCGTATGTCCTGTTTTCTTTAATAATGTAGAAAACATATTTAATAGGGCTGGCATCGCCAATACGCATTGGTATGGGGTTACCGGGCTCGCCTTTTGCAACCAGCTCTTTGTCTTTGTGATAAGGTGTATTCTCATACACAAGTTTTGAATAATCAGTCAACTGCTCTTGCGTTGGCGTGCTGAACATGCTTAAAGTGCCCTTGAACAAGCCGCCTATATACTGCACATCATGTACTTTGCCCGGTACGCCCTTTTGTAAACTAACCTGTGCCCTTTTATGGTAAGGGTTAGGCCCGTAAGGGTTAGCCATTGAAGTGAAACCTTTGCCATTTGCAACAAACACGGTATTGCCCACAACCCGTACCACTGTTGGGTACCAGCCAACGGGTATGAACCCTTTTGATTTACTGCTGCCGGGGCTGCTAACATCAAATACGGCGAGGCAGTTATTGTCAGCATTGGCAATGTATAATGTTTTTTCATCGGTGCTTAAGGCAACGCTGTTGGTAGTGCTTCCCATAACTGAATTAGGATATAATGCAGCATCTAACGTTTCTAAAACTCTGCGTTGCTTAATATCAAGTACTGAAACGCTGTTGTCGTTTGCATTGGCAACGTATAAATATTTCCCGTTTTTAGTTAAGCATATATCATTAGGATTATCGCCAACCGCAACTGAATCAGCGAACTTTTGCGAAGCTGTGTTATACACCAAAATTTTATCGCCTCCCCAAAGCGAAATATAGAGCTCATCTTTTCCGGGAGATAATAAACAGGTATAAGCCTCAGCGCCCAAGGCCATTTGCTGTACAATGTTTTTTGTTTTAAGGTCAACCAGGTACAGGCTGTTGTTCTCTTTGGTAACAACATACATGATATGTTTTGCATCATCAATCTCAATACCGGAAGGCGAAATTTTTACCGGCCATTTATCGCCAAGCTTAATGCTGTCCTGCAAT
>JABDFW010000155.1:2962-3028 GCA_013286305.1 Bacteroidota bacterium | reverse complement strand
AGTAATGTGGGAGCAGAAAGCAGATGGATTGCTAATCCAACCTTCAAAACAATACCCTTCAGAGCA
>JABDFW010000155.1:0-2952 GCA_013286305.1 Bacteroidota bacterium | reverse complement strand
GTATAGGATAGGGTTTAAGAAATAGTTAAGAGTTAAAAGTTAAAAGTGGGAAATCACAATCGTGAGACGTGAAACGACAGACGTGAAAAGTGAAAAAGCGTGAAACGACAAACGTGAAAGGTGAAAGATGAAAAGTGAAAGGGCGGTATCGTTATCCTCGTCGTCTCACATTTCACGTCTCACGATTAGATATTCCTCTCTTGCTAAATAATTTCTCATGCATTCATTGATATGTTTACAGCGTGGCCAATTAGAATACAGGGAGATGGAAATTCCTTTTGCAGAGCCAGGGCATGCCTTATTAAAGATAAAGCGAATTGGTATTTGCGGTACCGACCTGCATGCTTATGAAGGCAAACAACCTTATTTTAACTATCCCAGGATATTAGGCCACGAATTGGCAGCAGAAATTGCAGTAATAAACGATTCAAATGAATTTTCTGCAGGTGATGCCGTTACCATCATTCCATATTATAGTTGTGGTAAATGCATTGCCTGCCGAAAAGGAAAAACCAATTGTTGTGCTGTCATTAAAGTTTGCGGAGTGCATATAGATGGCGGCATGGCTGAATATTTTTCTGTACCGGTTGAATATATTATACATGGCGATGGGTTGAGCTACGATGAGCTTGCTTTGGTTGAACCTTTGTCAATTGGCGCTCATGGCATACGCCGGGCTGCCATAGAGCCAGGCGAGTTTGTATTAATCATAGGTGCAGGCCCTATTGGGCTTGGATTGATGGAATTTGCCCGCATTGCCGGCGCAGAAGTAATTGTAACGGATATTAATGAAACAAGGCTGGCATTTTGTAAGGAACATCTGAAGGTTAAGCATACCATTAATGGTGCGATGGAAAATGTGATGGAACGCCTGAGAACACTCACCCATGGTGACATGCCCACAGTAATAATTGATGCAACCGGCAACCGGAATGCCATGATAAAGGCTTTTGAATATGTGGCCCATGGCGGAAGATATATTTTGGTTGGTTTGCAAAAAGAAGAACTGCATTTTAGCCACCCCGAATTTCATAAACGCGAGGCAACATTGATGAGCAGCCGCAATGCAACCAAAGAAGATTTTGCTTATGTGATGCGCTGTATGAAGCAGGGATTGATAAAACCTTCTACTTATATTACACATAGAACAAGCTTCAATAAAATAAAAGAAGAATTTGCCGGGTGGCTTGATCCGGCTAATGGTGTTATAAAGGCGATGGTTGAAATGGAATAGGCATATCATTATTAAATTTGCTAAAATTATTTTGCATGCAACTTTCCAAACAGTACATCATAGATAAACAAGCTATCCCAAACAGCGAAGCGATATTTCAACTACCTGAAAAGGTATTGCAGTTTGGCACGGGCGTTTTGTTGCGTGGTTTGTGCGATTACTTTATAGATAAAGCCAATAAACAAAATATTTTTAATGGCAGGGTAGTGGTTGTAAAATCTACTGACAGCGGAGGAGCAAATTCATTTGATAAGCAGGATGGTTTATACACCCACCTGATACGCGGAATAGAGGATGGGCAAACAGTGGATGAAACTATCATTAATGCATCCATCAGCAGGGTATTATCAGCAAAACAGCAATGGAACGAAATATTGCAATGCGCCGCCAACCCGCAAATGCAGATCATCATTTCAAACACAACAGAAGTAGGAATAACCTTTAGTGAAGATGATGTGCATGCCGCACCACCCCAGTCATTCCCCGGCAAGCTGCTCGCATTTTTATATGAACGTTACAAAGTATTTAACGGCGGTGCAGCAGGCGGCATGGTAATAATCCCCACTGAGCTTATTGTTAATAATGCTGACAGGCTTAAGGAGATTGTTATTGCACAAGCAAGGGCTAACAATTTAAGCGAAGCGTTTATTGAATGGGTAGAATCTGAGAATTATTTCTGCAATTCACTAGTGGACAGGATCGTTCCGGGTAAGTTGCCTGTTGATGATAAAATGGCCGCCGAACACAAGCTTGGCTATACCGACGACCTAATGATCATGAGCGAAGTGTATTGTTTATGGGCCATTGAATCGGCAAAGGAAAAAGTATTGCAGGCACTTTCTTTCAGTGTGGTTGATAAAGGCGTTGTGCTGGCGCATGACATCACAAAGTTCCGCGAATTAAAGTTGCGGCTGCTGAATGGTGCACACACACTCTCCTGCGGCCTGGCTGTTTTGTGTGGCTTTGAAACAGTTAAAGAAGCCATGCAGAATGAAACCTTTTTTACCTATGTGCGCAATTTAATGCTTAAAGAAATAGCGCCTGCGTTAACAAACAGCGAACTTTCTTATGAAGAGGCCAGAGACTTTGCAGTTAAGGTGCTTGACCGTTTCTGCAACCCGTATATGGAACATAAATGGCTTAACATTACCTTGCAATACACTTCTAAAATGCTTATGCGCAATGTGCCTAATATATTAAACCATTACTCCAAAAATAACGCACCGCCAAAACTGATGGCGTTAGGTTTTGCGGCCTACCTGCGTTTTATGCGCAGTGAAAAAAATGACCAGGGCCAATACACTGGCAGCGTAAACGGTAAGGATTATGTAATAAACGACGACAAAGCAGAGTTGTTATACAGGCATTGCCGGCGCAAAGAACGGAAGGCCTTTGTTTACGAGGTACTGCAGGATGAAATGTTGTGGAACCGTGATATGACAAAACTTTTCGGGCTGGTTGACGAAGTCGCCAATCATTTTGAAACCATAACACTTATTACCGCTGAAAATAAAAACTTGTTAGAGTATGTAGCAGCCCATAATTGACAGCGCTGCTTTTACCCAAATTAATTATTTCCCATATTGTATTTTGTAGATCGTTCCGCCAGTATCATCCGCAACATAGATAGCCCCGTCCGGGCCCTGCGCCAGGCCACAAGGTTTATGTTTTGGCGCACCGGTTGCGGGATTGTACCCCTTGCCTGCAAAACCATTTGC
>JABDFW010000154.1 GCA_013286305.1 Bacteroidota bacterium | reverse complement strand
CTTAAACAATCTTCTTTCCATAAATGGTATAAAATACTCCATTGCTCAATGGTAATATCCAGCCCCGCCTGCCTGAAATTTTTCTGCAGCCTGCGCGCCACCGCTATACTGGCCATGCCATTGATAACACTGTATAATTCGCCCCGTTTAAATTGGTTGTTTGGCATATAGTTAGTTATGCAACTAATTTCAAAATTGGTATATCTTTGCCATATATCCAATTTTAAAAGGCTTAATTTCTGTAAAATTTGTAAATATTTATAACTGGGTGCAGCACTGCTATATTTCATATAAAAGCTCAAAAATCCACTATTGCCAGTTTGGGAACGGGCCAAAGCTGCTGTTTTGTTTTCATGGGTATGGAGAGGATGCAGAAAGTTTTACTTTTTTGGAGGGAAAGTTGGGAAATGATTTTACGCTCGTAGCCATTGATATGCCGTTTCACGGGCAAACAGAATGGAATGAGGGATTGCTTTTTACCGTGAATGATCTAATAAATATTATAGATGAAATCCGGTCAATTCACCACGCCACCAATCGATCAACTTTTTCCCTGCTCGGCTACAGCATGGGGGGCCGTATAGCGCTTCAGTTGTTAGAAAAAATACCTGCAAACATTGAACGTATCGTACTTGTTGCCCCGGATGGCCTGCACAAGAATTTTTGGTACACCGTTTCTACGCAAACAATATTGGGCAATAAGCTTTTTAGCTATACCATGCGCAAGCCGGGCAAAATGTTTGCAACGATGAAACTGGCGGAAAAGACTAAACTGCTGCACCAAAGTATTATTAAGGTGGCACATTATTATTTAGATGAACCGGATGAGAGAATAAAGCTTTACGAGCGATGGACAACCATGCGCACCTTTAAGCCGCACCTGCTGAAGCTTAAGAAAATAATTTCAGAGCATAAAATCCCTGTCCGCTTTTTATTTGGCAGGTACGATGGCATTATACTAAGCAAACGAAGCGATATTTTTAAAGATGATGTGCAAAATGTGTACATAGCTGTTATTGATGCGGGCCACCGGATGATGCAGGAAAAGTACGCCGATGTTATTGCGAAGATGTTCTATCAATAATAATGTTTTTCTTTGTGACTATGCCGGCTGTTTTTATTATCGCAAATATTATTCTGTGTACCTTTTTGTTTGGTGGGTATATCATTTTGATTTACACCTACCAGCAATGGTTTATTGCCCTAAATATTTTTAAGCCATCCCCGCGTATTATACCTGCAACAAAATTTACCATTATAATACCGGCGAGGAACGAAGAAGATAATATTGAAAAATGCATCGCTTCTATTCTTGAAAATGATTACCCCAAAGAATTGTATGAAATAATAGTGGCGGATGATTTTTCAACCGACGCCACTGCCAATGTAGTAAAAGGCTTGCAACAAACACACAGCAATATAAAGCTTATACAATTAGTTGATATTGTAAAAAGCAAACTTAACTCCTACAAGAAAAAGGCAATAGAAATTGCCATTGGCAACGCAGGAAATGATTGGATAATTACCACCGATGCCGACTGTGTTATTCCCACACAGTGGCTTACACTATATGACGCATATATACAAAAAAGCAAAACGGTGTTTGTCGCGGCGCCTGTGATGTTCAGTAATAACGGCAGCTTTCTTTCAATATTCCAAACGCTTGATTTTATTAGCCTGCAGGGTATAACCGCCGCATCGGTATCAGCAGGGTTTCACAGTATGTGCAACGGGGCTAACATCGCGTACAGCAAACAGGCATTTACTGAAGTGAATGGTTTTAAAGGCGTTGACAATATTGCCAGCGGGGATGATATGCTGCTGATGCATAAAATAAAAGAACATTGTCCCGGGCAAACAGGATACTTGTTTTCGCCGGAAGCCGTTGTACTTACCCAGCCTATGTTAAATTGGAGAAGTTTTATAAACCAGCGCATACGCTGGGCAAGCAAAGCCACCAGCTATGATGATAAAAGGATATTCTGGGTATTGTTGCTGGTATATCTTTTCAACCTGTATCTTTTTGTGCTTCCATTCCTTTGTATATTCTATCCTTTATGGGTATTATGGGGCTTTATGCTGGTTGGCAAAACAGTTGGAGAGCTACGCTTTATGCAACCAGTTGCAAAGTTTTTCGGGCTTAAAAAATTGCTTTGGTGGTTTCCGGTAATGCAGCCTTTTCATATTGCTTATACAGTTTTATCGGGATGGCTGGGAAAGTTTGGCAAGTATGAATGGAAAGGAAGAACAGTGAAGTAATTAAGTCAATCGTGAAACGACAGACGTGAAACGTGAGAGGGCGAGGACATTTACAGTTTAATGTATTCAAATTTGGACGCAGATACTGGTATCTTTTATTTACATAACTTCAACCTGTGCCGTCAAACATATCTAATAACACATTATTCCGCAAAAGGCTTTTAAAAAATAAAGGGGCAGTATTTGGGCTTGTAATTATTGCACTATCTATTTTGCTGGCATTGTTTGCATACATCATTGCCCCTGATGGCTCACCCAATGCCAACCGTATTATACCCGAAATAGCCAATCAAAAACCTGGTTTTACCATACAATTATTGCAGTTAAAAAAAGGAAGGGACATTAAACCAGTAAATTTCATCAACAGGTTAGTGAATGGTAAAGAAGATGTGTATGATCATGTGCCCCTCATTTCTTACACGGCGGAAAAAGACAGTTTAATTGTAATGAAATATGTGGATGAAGGCGTTACTCAAAGGGTTGCCTACCCGTTATCAGCTGTAACTGTAAAATCACCGCCGGGCAGTTTGTATAATATAAAGAAGCAGACTTTCTGGCTGGGCACAGATAAGTTTGGCAGGGATATTCTAAGCAGGCTTGTTGTTGGCACAAGGGTAAGCCTAAGTGTGGGATTGATAACCGTGCTTATCTCGCTCACCATTGGTATTTTACTTGGTGCACTTGCGGGTTATTTTAAAGGCTGGATAGATGACATTATTATGTGGTTAATAAATGTAATATGGAGCATACCAACCCTACTTTTAGTATTTGCAGTTACGTTGCTGTTAGGCAAAGGCTTTTGGCAGGTGTTTATTGCTGTGGG
>JABDFW010000153.1 GCA_013286305.1 Bacteroidota bacterium | reverse complement strand
GAATTGGAAGCAAAATATGGCAGCGGTGGCACAATGGATAATTATTTTTTGCAGCCATTTACTGACATGCACCTGAATACAGAATTATCTGCGCAAAATGGCCTGGTAAATGGCAGTAACCCTATGTATTCATATATTCTTTCAGGCATTGCCTTATTTATTTTACTTATTGCATGCATCAATTTTATTAACCTAACGGTTGCCCGTTCTGTTAGGCGCGCAAAAGAAATTGGCATACGTAAAGTGGTTGGCAGCGGTAGAAAACAACTGATCTTTCAATTACTCGGCGAATCATATTTGCTTTGCACAATTGCTTTTTTGTTTGCTATTCTTTTGGCGCAGCTTATACTGCCTGTTTTTAATGATCTTTCCAACAAACAGCTTTCTATTTCTTATTTGCTTGATGCGAAACTGGTTGCAGGTTATATTATTTTGTTTATGCTAACCGGCTTGCTTGCAGGCGCATACCCGGCGCTGGTGCTATCTGGTTACAAGCCCGTTGAAATATTGTACAACCGCTTTAATTTGAAAGGGAAAAATTACCTGCAAAAATCTTTGGTGGTACTGCAATTTACTTTAGCCTCATTTTTAATTATCGCAACACTTACTATTTATGTGCAGTTTAATTTTCTTACCAAAACAAACCTTGGTTATGATGATAACAATGTTGTGGATGTAAGTAATTATAATTTAAATCATGATAAGGCTGCCGCATTTAAAGCAGAACTACTAAGAAATCCAAACATTGTTGATGCTGCCCCCAACGATGTTGGCCGTGGGTGGACGGTCGCAAGAGTCGCTAATGATTCTAACATTAGTTTTAACTATGCAACAATTGATGAATCGTATTTTCACGAACTGGCAATCCCCATTCTCCAGGGAAGAAATTTCTCAAAGGCTTTTCCTGCAGATTCAAATAATTCTGTTATCGTAAATGAATCTTTTGTAAAACTCGCCGGCTGGAAAAACCCTGTTGGCGAAAAAGTGAATTTCTGGAGCCGGCATAAAATATATCACGTAATTGGCGTGGTACAGGATTATCATTTTCAATCCCTGGCACAAAAGATCGGGCCCCAGCTATTTACCACTAAAAATGATAATCACTATGCAACAGTGCTTATAAAAATAAAGCCTAATACAGCAACAGCGAGCCTGAAGTATATACAACAAACATTTAAGCAATTGTTTCCAATGAATCCTTATTCATACACATTTTTGAATGACGAGAACCGGAAGAATTATGAAGCCGAGGATAAATGGAAGCAAATTATGCTGTTCAGCGCTGTACTCACCATATTTATTTCCAGTATCGGCCTGTTTGGCTTGTCTGTTTTATCAGCCGAAAAAAGAACAAAAGAAATTGGCATCCGCAAGGTGTTGGGCGCTTCTGTAAGCAACGTTGTATCTATCCTGTCAATTGATTTTTTAAAGCTGGTTGCCATTGCACTGGTTATATCACTGCCTGCCGGCTGGCTGGCTGCAAATAAATGGTTAGAAAATTATCCATACCGAACTTCATTGCATTGGTGGATATTCAGTGTTACTGCACTATTAGTAATATTTATCGCGCTAATAACAGTCAGCTTTCAGTCTGTAAAAACTGCAATAGCCAACCCGGTGAAGAGTTTGAGAACGGAATAGCGGGGCGTGAGACGTGAAACGTCAAACGTGAAAGGGTGGAGAGTGATAAGATTTTATTATGGAGAGGGGTAAGTAAAAAATTGAACGAGATAACTGTAAACTATAAACTGAAAACTGTCTGATTTTTCTAATGGCGAAAGAAGCTAAAACTTTCCTCAATAATCTTTTTCAAATCCCAAAAATCCCGGTTCTATCTTTTTCTATCCGCTCTTTTCTGCAACTCATCAATTGGCATTGCTATAATGCGCCCCACCTGCTGCTTGCCCCGGTAGGTAACCACCTTTAGCATTACTGCATCTTTAGGCGGGGTTAATGGCGCGGAGTATTTAGGATAAAAATTATCAGGGAAAGAATTATCAAAGCTATAATAAATATCAAGGCCATCCACCTCATTGGTTAAGGTGATGCTGAGTTTGCCGTCTGCATCTTTCTTTACATCAAAGGACGGGTCAAAAATCGCGCGGGCATATTTTACTTCTTCTATATCAAACCTGTCAAATTGCTTTTCTACGCGGTTTTCAAAATTGTCCCAGTCTTTGCTTGCTTTGGGGCTCCAAACACATTCTGCAATTGCCAGTGCACGCGGCCATGTCATATATTCAAGATGGCGCACGTTAAACATTTGTTCTGTCCAAATATTGCCCTGGCCTCCTTTAATGTATTTGGGGTCAAGGCTGTCGGGTGCGGGGTCAAACTCATACACTGTTTTTAAACGCAGCGTAGCATACACGCGCGGTTCAATAATTTGGTCTGCCTGCATATAATCAAGGTAGGCATATTGCACCGGGCTCATCACTACATCGTGTTTCATCCGGGAGGCTACAACGCCACCTTCCATGCTGCGCCAGCTCATTACTGCCGCGTCAGGTGCTAAACCGCCTTCCAGTATCTCGTCCCATCCCATCAGTTTTTTACCCTTTGATTCAATGATCTTCTCCACCCGTTTTACAAAATAGCTTTGCACTTCTTCCTGTGTTTTCAATCCTTCCCGCTGCATTAGTGCTTTTACCGCATCACTCTGCGCCCAAAATCGCTTATTAGCCTCGTCGCCACCCATGTGTATGTATTCAAAAGGGAATAATTGCGCTACTTCACCAAAAACTTTATCAAGAAAAACATATACATTTTCATTGGCCGGGCAAAGGGTATTATCAACAGGCGCAATGGCAGGCTGTGTGCTATCCCGTCTTCTGCGTGATTCTCCCGAGCTTACTTTATAATTCTCTGCGCCGGGCGTGCAGGATAATTCGGGATATGATGCTACCGCTGCAAGGCTGTGCGCCGGTACATCAATTTCGGGCAGAATATTTACAAACCTGTCTTTTGCATACTGCACCAGTTCCCTTATATCATCCTGTGTATAAAAGCCGCCTTCGGTGCGGGGTTCATCCGGCGTTGGAATAGAGAACGAACCAAAATAACCTTCTTTATGCACACGTAGTGAACCAACCTCCGTAAGCTTCGGAAGACTTTTTATTTCTATGCGCCAGCCCTGGTCATCTGTTAGGTGCATGTGCAATAAGTTGTATTTATATTTAACCATCTGGTCAATAAAATCTTT
>JABDFW010000152.1 GCA_013286305.1 Bacteroidota bacterium | reverse complement strand
GCGGTACCAACTGTGCCCTTCCGGCGGTAATGGTGATGAACAACGGTACTGCTGTAACCTCGGTAGCCCAATGGCGCGAAAGGCGGCAGGAACTGCTGCATCTCCTGCGGCTGCAGATGTATGGCCAAAGCCCCGGCAGGCCTGAGAATATGGCTTTTAAAGTATTTGATGAAGACAAACATGCCCTAAACGGTAAAGCTACCCGTAAACAGATTACAGTATTCTTTAACGGGCAGGCCGATGGCCCGCAAATGGACCTGCTGATCTATATTCCTAACAACATCAAACGGCCACCTGTAATACTCGGGCTAAACTTTTATGGCAACCACGCTGTTTGTACAGATAAGGCCGTTAAAATAACCACAAGCTGGATGGATAACAACGATGCCGGGGTTGTGAATAACAGGGCGACAGATGCCGGCCGCGGTACCGATACCAGCCGCTGGCCGCTTGATATGATACTTGGGCATGGTTATGCTTTGGTAACGGCTTATCGCGGCGATATTGACCCCGACTATGACGATGGTTTTAAGAACGGCGTACATGCTTTATACCCCGAACTGCAAAACAGGGGCGACAATTTTGCCACTATTGCCGCCTGGGCATGGGGATTAAGCCGCGCCATGGATTATATTGAAACAGACAAAGACCTTGACGCAAAACACGTAGTTGCATTCGGCTGGTCAAGGCTGGGCAAGGCAGCATTGTGGGCTGGTGCTAATGATGAGCGTTTGGGTATTGTTATAAGCAACGAGTCCGGCGCGGGTGGTGCAAAATTATTCCACCATATCAATGGCGAAAATATCAGGCGGCTGTGCACGGTGTTTCCTCACTGGTTCAATACAAATTTCAGGAAGTATATGGATAAAGATTCCTGCCTGCCGTTTGACCAGCACATGGTTATATCGCTTATAGCCCCGAGGCCAGTATATATTGCCAGTGCTGCAGACGATAACAATGCCGACCCGCCAGGGGAATTTTTAACTGCAAAAGCTGCTGACCCCGTATATCGTTTTTTAGGAACGAAGGGATTGCCTGCCGAAATAATGCCGCCTATAGGCCATCCTGTATATGCGCAAATAGGTTATCACATCCGCACAGGCAAACATGATGTTACCCGGTATGACTGGCAGCAGTATTTAACTTTTATAGACAGCCATTTTAAATAATGGTGTGCGAATAGCAAGCATTCGGTAAGGAATTTTAATAAGTATTTAAATAACAAACAAGAAATTATGAATATTAAAAGAAACGGGAAGGTTGTTTCCGGGCTTTGCGCCAATTCGCCCTAATTCCTATTAGCGGTTCGTTTAGTATAATTCTTGGTAAAAATAGGCTTCATGCGTAACATTTTGTAACGTACCCCGCCATCTGGCTTGTTGTTGCCCTAACTCAACGGGAAAGAAAGCATTAAAAAAAGAAAAGTCCAAAGTACAAACCGAAAAACCATGGAATTTGCTGCAGGTTTTAAGCTATATCCTTTACGCGATGAAGTGTCTGCGTTCAGCATAAAACCTCAATCCTCATCATCCCCGCCTGAATGACACAGTCGGGCAGGCTATAAATCCACCCTCCACAGGAGTCCATTGGACAAATCGTGGTTCAGACAATATATCCTTACAAAAACATCGCCATTGGCGTAAAAGTGTAAGACTGAATAACGGGCAAGGAATCTTGAAGGTGTAAAAGCCTACGGGTTAGGCGGATATTTTGCGTTTGCTGGTACTCACTAAAAACAAAAAAATAACTGTATTTGTACGGTTGTGTACGGTTTGGGGTTAGCTGATTGGGGTATGCCACTGCTTCACACATATCAAAATCCCCTTCCCCGGCCCTTCAAAACAGGGTAAGGGAATATTCTTTAACGGGTTAATATGCCCTGCCGTCTAAAGAACCGTACCCTTTGTTCTTTAACACAATAGAGCCATTCCCCGTTTAGCAAAAAAGGTAACATAAAATTAATATACGCCTTAAAGAACACTTGGTAGGTTTACGCCAACTAAAAACACCTAACTATGGTTTTATCACATGCTAAAAAAGAGGCAAGGGCCGAGCAATTCGAGTATGATCTGATAGCAGAGATATACTCTAATTACGAAATGCATCCTCTATGGGTAAAGTACCATGATTATATAAAGCTGCCTGTAAAAGACGACGAGAACGTAACTTTTGAAGGAAACGGGCTTGGCAGCGATTTTGACAAGCTAAAGGATTTTATTATTGACTTTGAAGAACAAATGTTTGCATACGAAAGCGATAGTCATTTTACAAGAGTATCTTTTTTAAGCCAGAACCGTTAGTATTCTACAATAACTTTATAGTAACTGAAGCAGGCTGATTTAAACGGCCTGCTTTTTTTCGTCCATCCATTTATTTCTGCCATAGCCTTCAAAAACATGCTTTTCACTATGATAGGAAGAGCGTACCAGCGGGCCGCTTTCCACATAGTCAAAACCAAGTCCATAGCCAGTTTCGCGCAGTTCTGCAAACTCATCGGGATGTACAAACCGCTGCACGGCAAGATGTTTTTTGCTGGGTTGCAGGTACTGGCCTATGGTAACAACATCCACATTAACAGCCGCAAGGTCTTTAAGTGTTTCTATCACCTCCTCCTTTGTTTCACCCAGCCCAAGCATGATGCCGGTTTTGGTGCGCATGCCGCCTTGCTTTAAAATACGGAGCACCTCCAGGCTGCGCCGGTATTTGGCTTGTATGCGTACCTGGCGGGTAAGGCGCTCAACGGTTTCCACATTGTGGCTTACCACTTCCGGGGCGGCATCAATAATACGTTGTATATTTTCAACCTGGCCTTTAAAATCGGGTATCAGTGTTTCTAAGGTGGTATCCGGGTTTAATGCCTTTACCGCTTTAATAGTGTTATACCATATGATGGAGCCGCCGTCCTTTATTTCGTCCCTGTCAACACTGGTAATAACCGCGTGTTTCACTTTCATAAGATGGATGGCTTCAGCCACACGCTGGGGCTCGTCCCAGTCAACGGCTTCGGGCCTGCCGGTGGCAACAGCGCAAAACCCGCAACTGCGTGTGCAAATATTACCCAATATCATAAATGTGGCGGTGCCTGCACCCCAGCACTCGCCCATATTAGGGCAATTGCCGCTTTCGCAAATGGTATGTAATTTATGGGTATCAACAAGGCCGCGTACATGCTTATAATTTTCACCAATAGGCAGTTTAACACGCAGCCAATCAGGCTTTTT
>JABDFW010000151.1 GCA_013286305.1 Bacteroidota bacterium | reverse complement strand
TCTTATTTTGTTCTGCTATGCCTTTGTCTGTAATATAGGTACTGCTGTCTGTTGCAAGCTGTGCTTCCAGTTGTGCTGCACTTAATTCAGGCATGCTGCCTGCATCAACAAGTTTACGGGTATTGCCTAACTGGGCGGTTGTTTGCCCTATCTGCACTTTTGCCGCATTGGCCTGCTCTATAGATAAAAGGTATTGCAGGTAATAATTGGCCACCGTTAGCGAAATATTATTTCTTGCGGCGTCAAGGCTGTTTTTATCTGCTTCCTCAAACAATTCAGCAGATTTTGCATTGTTCTTCCAGTTAAACCAATTGAAGATGGTAATGCCGGCATTAACGGAATAACTTTGAAAAAACACACTGTTGGTAGTGTATTGGTTGGTCGTTGGATCAATAGAGCGGCCATAGCGCAAGCCCAGCGGCGTGCTAAATGAAAGATTTGGCAAAAATTGCGCATGGGCAAATTTTGTTTGCAATGCGGCGATCCTTGCTGTAACATCGGCCTGTTTAACTGAAATACTGTTGGCCATTGCGTATTCTACGCAGCGTCTCAAATCCCATATGTCTTGTTGTGCATGTACCCCGAAAGTGAAGGAAAAAAGAATACAAGCGAAAAAAAACTTTCTCATATAGGCAAAAATAACTGAAAGCAAGCGTTACTTAAACTAATTTTTAGATGAACGGAAAGCAAACGGTTTATGAGGCAGTTCCGCTATTTCACCATGTAACCGCATTAAAAGCCTGTTCAAGGTCATTAATAATATATCCCGGTTCCTCAAGCCCCACATATAAACGTATCATCCGGTGTGCATTGGCAGAAGCGTTGAATGCTTCCCGCTTTATTGCAGCACAACCGGGGATGATGAGCGACTCATGCCCTCCCCAGCTAACAGCCAGTAGTATGTGTTTAAGGGATTCGCAAAACAACTCTATAGATTCAATATTCGTTGCTTTAATGACAAAAGTAAGCAACCCGCAGGCCCCCTGCATTTGTTGTTTTGCCAATGCATACTGGGGGAAATATTCGCTGAAAGGAAAGATCACTTTTTCTACCCGGGGATGATCTTCCAGGTATGCAATTACCTGGCGGGTGGTTTGGGTAATGCGGTCAAGGCGGGCGGGTAATGTCCTTAATCCTCTTATCAACAGCCACGCATTAAATGGCTGAATGCCGCTGCCTATATTCATATACTCGCTGTTAAAAATACGCTCGATCATTTTACGGCTACCGCTTAACACACCCGCAACCGTATCGCTATGGCCGCCAATGTATTTGGTGGCTGATTGTAATGAAAGGTCAATACCCAATTCAATTGGCCTTTGATAAATGGGTGTACAATAGCTATTATCGCAGATGGTAATGATGTTATGTTGCTTTGCAAGTTGCGCAACGGCTCTTAAATCCTGCAGTTCGTAGCTCCAGCTATTGGGGCTTTCTAAATAATAGATGGCGGTGTTGGGTTTAGTGGCTTCCTTAAAATTGTTTATATCAGTTCCGTCAATATAGGTGGTGCTTACGTTAAAGCGCGGCAATATTTCATTAAACATTTTTTGAGCCCACGAATAAACGCCTCTCACACTTACAATATGATCCCCGCTTTTCACATTAGCAAGCACTGAAGCAAAAATGGCTGCGGCGCCGCTGTTAAAAACAAGACAGTCCTCAGCGCCATCCAATGCGGCCAGCTTTTTACGCAATATTTCAACGGTAGGGTTTAGGCCGCGGCTGTATAGCCAGGTGGAGTATTCATCTACAAAACCCTGGCGCAGCTCATCTACTTTTTTAAAGGCAAAATTGCTGGTTTGAATGATGGGCGGTGCGATGGCACGAAAATAATCTTCACGGTCTTCAGCGTATTCGTTTATGATGTAGGAGATATCCATATTTATAAAATAGAATAAAATTATAAGTAATGATACTTAAAGAATGCGAAAATAAATATAAGCAATGAACTGACTTACTGACCCCCTTTCTTCCCCTTCACCACAAAATAAATAACCATACACGCGGCAAGAACAAGCAGGGAAATATAGGCTGCATTTGGCGTTTGAATGGCGATGCTTACTGCAACAAACAAATAGGCACTTATAAATACCAATGGCTGAAGCGGGTATAGCTTCATCTTATAAATACCTGTATTATCCAGATGTTTGGTGCGCCTGCGTATCCAGAAAATACTTGCCGCCGATGCTGCCATGCCCATAGAATCGAGGAAGATGGTAAAGTTGAGTATCTTATCAAACGTATCAGCAAAAAATATGATGATGATACAGATTGCCGCAAACACAGATAAAGACACAACCAGTACATCCCTTTTTGCAGATTTTCTTTGAAAAAAAGCGGGCAATACGCCATCCTCACTCATGGCAAGCATAATGCGCGGGTTACTCATCAACTGCCCGTTTACATAAGTAAGCACAGATAAAAAAAGCAACGCGGAAAAAGCGTTTGCGCTATTTTGGCCAAACATTTTGCCTACTACTGTAGAGGCTATTTCTGTTTCATTACCCAGGTCATGAAAGCCAAGGACTTTGTAATAAGAATAATTTACCAGCAGGTACAATACAATAATAATAGCAATGCCCATAAATATTGCCCGGGGGATATTTTTTTGCGGATTGTTTACTTCGCTGCCAAAATTCATGGTGTGCTGGTAACCACCATACGTAAAGGAAACGGCGATAAGGCAAATGCCAAAACTCTGTATCCAATTAAGATAGCCTGTTGATGGGTTAATCACCTGGCTGGTCGATGCCCCTTCATGATAGTATATACCCGGCATAAACAACGCTGCAACTATAACCAGCAGCATTAATATTTTTATTGCCATCAAAACACTTTGGGTTTTGGCACTCATTTTTAAACCTGCAAGGTTAACCAAATAAAAAATCGCCACCGCGGCTACAGATATGAGCTGAATTAAAGTAGTGGCAGGCTGATTATAAAACACATGGCTTATATACCCCGCCCCAACAAGCGCGACAGCGCCTAACGATGCCGCATTGCTTACAATAATGATACAGTTGATAGAGAACGCGATGGAGGGATGATATGCATAGCTAAATACCCTGTAGTATCCGCCCATAACGGGATAGCGCGAACCAATTTCCGCATAGGTAAGGGCGCCACAGAGGGCTATAATGCCCCCGCCTATCCATGCAGCAAAATATACACCCGGGTTTAGAGCAGCCTTTGCCGATGTGGCCGCCGTTCTAAAAATGCCCATGCCTATAACAAGGCCCACCACGATCATCGTAAAATC
>JABDFW010000150.1 GCA_013286305.1 Bacteroidota bacterium | reverse complement strand
TTGATGCAGCTTGACGGGCAGTACGATGTATTGTTTTTGCACGGCGGCGGTACAACGCAGTTTATGCAGGTGCCTATGAATTTGCTTGATGATGGCGAAACCGCCGCATATTGCGACAACGGCATCTGGGGCAGCAAAGCTATTAAAGAGGCGAAACTGTTTGGTAATGTAAATGTGGTGGCATCTTCAAAAGACAAAAAACATTCCTACATACCCAAAGATTTTGCCGTTCCGGCTGATGCAAAATACCTGCACTATACAACCAATAATACAGTGGAGGGCACCGAGTGGCATACCATACCCGAAACAACAGTTCCGCTGGTAACTGATATGAGCAGCGATATTTTCAGCAGGCCGGTGGATTTTAAAAGATTTGGATTGATATATGCCGGTGCACAAAAAAATATGGGAATAGCCGGTGTAACGCTTGTTGTGATAAGAAAAGACCTGTTGGGTAAGGTTAAACGAACAATTCCAACTATATTAGATTACCGTGTACATATTGAAGCCAATTCTTTATTAAATACGCCGCCGGTATTTGCTATTTATGTAGCAATGCTGACATTGCGGTGGATAAAAAAAGAAGGTGGGTTAGCGGAAATGGAAAGAAGGGCCAAAGAACGGGCAGATCTTTTTTACAGTACGCTGGATAGCCTTCCCATTTTCGCGCCAATTGTGGCAAAGGAAGACAGGAGCCGGATGAATGGAACTTTTACAATAAAGGATGAGGCACTGGAAAATGAATTCCTTAACGAGTGTAAACAAAACGGAATGGTGGGAATAAAAGGCCATAGAAGCGTAGGCGGCCTGCGGGCATCTTTTTACAATGCCCTTCCGCTTGAAAGTGTGCAGGCGTTATGCAGCCTGATGAAGGATTTTTCTGATAAGCACGCTTAAAATTATGTGTTATGTTAACCCGGTTTTTTTATTAATCTAAACTTTATGAGTAACATCAAACCCTTTAAAGCATTACGGCCCCAGGCGCAACTTGCCAAACAGGTTGCCAGCAAACCCTATGATGTATTGAGCAGCACAGAAGCAAAAATTGAAGCGCAGGGCAATCCTGCATCGTTTTTACACATTACAAAAAGTGAAATTGATCTTCCTGAAGGAACAGACACACACTCTGCCGAAGTGTACGAAAAAGCCAAACAAAACCTGGATGCTTTTATTAAACGCGATGTATTGTTCAGGGAAGACAAAGAATGTTATTACGTCTATCGTCTTATTATGAATGGCCGCAGCCAAACAGGGTTGGTTTGCGTAAGCAGTGTGGATGATTATGAAAATAACATCATCAAAAAACATGAGCTTACCAGGCCCGATAAAGAAGAAGATCGTATAAACCACATTAAAACAACCGGTGCGCAAACAGGCAATGTTTTCCTGGCATACCGCAACGTGGACGAGATTGATGAGATAGTGGCGAAAAGGATGGAAAGGGGGCCGGTGTATGACTTTACAGCCGAAGACGGCATACAGCACACCGTTTGGATAGTTAATGATACCGATACAGTGAAAAAGATAACTGCATTATTTGATAAGGAAGTACCCAGCACTTATATTGCTGACGGCCACCACAGGGCGGCATCTGCGGCGAAAGTGCGCAAAGCGGTTGGGCCGGATGCTTCAGGGAATGCGGGTTATTTTCTTACAACATTATTTCCTTCAGGCGAATTACATATTATGGATTATAACCGCCTGGTAAAAACACTTAACGGGCATACCGCCGAACAATTTTTGCAGGCGCTTAACGGGCAATTTAACGTAGAGCAATCAAAAGAAGCGGTAAAACCAAAAAACTTGCACGATTTTGGATTATACCTAAACAAAAAATGGTATAAGTTAACCGCCAAACCCGGCACTTATGGCGAAGATCCTATTGGCATATTGGATGTAACTATTTTGCAGGATAATATTTTAAGTAAATTGCTGGATATACAAGACCCAAGGACAGATAAGAATATTGATTTTGTGGGAGGAATAAGAGGGCTTGCCGAACTGGAGAAAAGAGTAAAGAGCGGAGAGATGGCTGCTGCATTTAGCCTGCACCCTGTAAGTATTGAACAACTTTTTGCAATAGCTGACAGCGGTAAGGTTATGCCGCCAAAAAGCACCTGGTTTGAACCCAAGTTAAGAGACGGATTGTTAACACATTTGATATACGAATAAATAAACCTCATGAAAAAAGCAATGTTATTAATAATATTTATGGCCGCAGGTGGTATATTGTTTGCCCAACAGGCAGACTCATTGCAAAAACTTGCAAGAATGCAAATGCAGCAGGCGAAATTTGAGCAGGCCAACCAAACACTTACGCGTGCGCTGCAGCAAAAGCCAAACGACCTTGATTTATTAAAAGACCAGAATTTTGCCTATTATCTTGCACGGGATTATGTAAACTCGCTTCAAACGGGTAAAGCTTTAACAGAAAGGCCTGATGCCGATGAACAATGCTTTCAATTGCTGGGTTTAACCTATAAAGCGCTTGCAGAATATAAAGAAGGCGATAAAATGTACAAGGCTGCAATAAAAAAATTCCCTAAAAGCGGCGTGATATACAGCGAATACGGCGACCTGCTTTCATTAAACAATCAGCCCGATGCCGCTATTGATATTTGGGAAAAAGGCATAATGGCTGATGTTAACCACAATAATAATTATTATTACGCAGCAAAATTTTATGCAGCTAATGGCAACCTTTTCCGGTGTGTAATGTATGCCGAAATTTTTGTGAACATTGAAAGCTTTACCCCGCGCACCATTGAAATAAAAAATATTTTGTTTGAAGCGTATAAGAAGCTTTTAACCAGTAATAACCTGGCAAACATCAATAGTAAGAGTACAGGCTTTACTAAAGCCGTAACCAATATTTTGGTTCAAAATAATTCCACTTTCCCTGACACCCCGTCCATTGAAAATATGACTGATGTAAGGGCGAAATTTATTGCTGCCTGGTATAGCACCGATAACGCAAAACAGTATCCTTACAGGCTGTTTGTGCTGCACCGCCAGTTGATAGAAAACAAAAGTTTTGATGCCTATAACCAATGGCTTTTTGGCCCTGTAGCCGATAATGATAAATACGAAAAATGGGTAAAAAAACATGCATCTGAAATGCAGCAATGGCTGGTAATGCTGCACAGCATTGTATTTAAAATACCCGACGGACAGTATTATGAATAGGGGCTTATTAAAGCCCATGGTAATAGTGTCATGTCAACTGTAAAGTGTCGCCTCCGTTATTGCTGATTTCTTGATTTCGTTATTTTGAGATTTTATTTTACGTACAGTTTTCCAATAAAATCACAATATCTCTAAATCCCAAAATCGTCACTATGCTTGACACGATACCAGGATGCGCATTGCAGTTTACCACTATCTTTTGCTTAAAGGGCAATATCCTTAATATATA
>JABDFW010000149.1:3375-3880 GCA_013286305.1 Bacteroidota bacterium | reverse complement strand
CAGCCTAAGGGCATTGAAACTTATAATGAAGTGGTTGCGTGGCTTATTGCTTATGAGAAAAAGTATGGGGAGATATAAAAAAGTCAGAAAGTCAGAAAATCCGTAAGTCAGAAAGTCTGGAGCAGGGGCTAAACGCTGGTTCCCCGAACTTGCGAACTTCTTCTGAAACTTGTGAACTCGGGGAACTTTGGAACTTTTTTGAACGGCAGTTAACGCTCTTTGCCGTCTAACCCGTCAGTAAGCAAATCTGCGATATGCACTTCAAGTGCCCTGCTTATTTTATGAAGGGTAGTAAGCGTTACGTTTGTTTTACCGGCCTCGATCCTCGACATGCTGGCCTTTTCAAAATTACATAGTATTGCCAGATCATTTTGCGACAAATGTTTGTTTGTGCGAATTCTTTTGATCTTAGATCCTAACTCAGTAAGTAGTTTTGTTTCCTCCATGATGGCTGACGGTTTCAAATATCAGCAAGTTATAGGGAACTCCGGTTGTCGTAAATGAC
>JABDFW010000149.1:0-3365 GCA_013286305.1 Bacteroidota bacterium | reverse complement strand
TTTAGTTGGCGGCTGATTATAATCATGTTTTAATCACTTTGCTAATAATCACTTAGTAATGGCGCTTTGGCTACCAAAAAATAAAAAAATCATTAAATATCTAACAAATAATTGCAGTTGTTGCTTTTAATAACAACCTTTAGGTATAAATATTTGGTATTTCCCAATGTCCCAGAACAACTTAGGCAACGGTATTGGTACTACAACAAATCCTTCTTCAAAGGAACTCCTTCAGCCTGCCGGCGATATTATTAGCCTTTTTGTAGATAATGTAAAGGACTATGCCATTTTTATGATAGATGTTAATGGTTTTATTACAAGCTGGAATGCAGGCGCCAGAAATATTAAAGGGTATTTCGCCAAAGAAATTTTGGGAAAGCATATTTCAGTGTTTTATACCCCTGAAGATGTTGAGCTTGGCGTTCCCTTAAAGAATTTGGAAGAAACGGCCAGGCACGGGCGTTTTGAAACTGAAGGATGGCGTGTACGTAAAAATGGATCACTATTTTGGGCAAACGTTGTTTTTACTGCTTTATACAATGCTGAAGGCAGTTTAATAGGTTTTGCAAAAGTTACACGTGATATTAGTGAGCGTAAAAAAGCAGAAGAAAAGATAGCCCATATTGCAAATTTGCTTGAAAAGGCTTCGGATGCTATTTATTCCATAGATGCATCAAATTGCATTTTGACCTGGAATAAAGCTGCAGAAATACTGTATGGATATACCCGTGATGAAGTTTTACAAAAGGCCGCCGCTGAAATATTAAAACCCGAAATACCCATTAGACACGGGACGGAGATAAAAAAAGAACTTGCCGAAAAAGGGTTTTGGAAAGGTGAGTTAGTACACACGCGAAAGGATGGAGCGAGACTTTGGATATTTGCCTCTATAACCATATTAAAAAATGAAAAAGGAGAAGAAGAAGAGTCAGTTTGTATTTGCCGCGATATAACCGAATTAAAAAAGGCCGGGGAAGAAGTGAAACGGGTAAATGAAGAATTAAAGCAGCTTAACAACGAAAAGTTGCATTATAGTTTAAAAGAAGTTTCAGATTATAAATATGCGCTGGATAAAGCCTGTATAGTGGCAATAACCAATCAAAAAGGCATCATTACCTATGTAAATGAAAATTTTTGTTCTATCTCAAAATACAGTGAAGCCGAGTTGATAGGGCAGGACCACCGCATTATTAATTCGGGCTATCATTCCAAAGAGTTTATACGCAGGTTGTGGGTTACAATAGGTAACGGAATAACCTGGAAAGGTGAAATTAAGAATAGGGCAAAAGACGGTACTTATTATTGGGTGGATACAACCATTGTTCCCTTTTTGAATGAACATGGAAAGCCTTATCAATATGTGGCTATAAGGGCGGATATCACGGAAAGAAAAAATGCAGTAGAGGAACTAAAAAAATTAAATGAGCAGCTTGAAGAACATGTAAATAACCGTACCCAACTACTTGAGCTTGCAAACAAAGAACTGGAATCTTTTTCTTATTCTGTTTCGCACGATCTGAGGGCTCCGTTGCGTGCAATAGGGGGGTATTCCAGAATATTACAGGAAGATTATGAACAAGTCCTTGATGCAGAGGGCAACAGGCTGTTAAACAACATTATAACCAATTCAAAAAGAATGGGCAGGTTAATTGATGACCTGCTTTCATTTTCAAGAATGAGCAGAAAGGAAATAACCCAGACCGATATAAATATGTATTTATTGGTAAATGAATGCCTGGAAGAATTATTTTTTGATAAAAGCAGCCACAATTATACAGTTGATATCGGCGACCTGCATGCATGCTTCGGCGATTCAACCATGCTTAAGCAAGTATGGCAAAATCTTCTCGACAATGCGATAAAATATTCTTCCAAAAATGCTAAGCCACATGTAGTAATAGGCAGCAACGATGATGGTCTGTCGACAATATATTATGTAAAGGATAATGGTGTAGGCTTTGATATGAAGTATGTGCATAAATTATTTGGGGTTTTTCAGCGTTTACACAGTAATGAAGAATTTGAGGGTACCGGGGTTGGCCTGGCCCTTGTTAAACGCATCATTAATAAACACGACGGGAATGTTTGGGCTGAAAGCGAGCCGGGCATAGGTTCAACATTTTATTTTAGCATACCTAAAAATATTACAGCATGAATAATAGCGAAGTAGAGATCTTATTGGTTGAAGATAACATGAACGACGCCGAATTAACCATAAGGGCCTTAAAAAAAATAAACCTTGCCAATAAATTAATCCATTTGAAAGATGGGGCTGAAGCACTTGATTTTCTTTTTGCGGTTGGCAATTATTCTGAACGTTCTGTATCACAAATGCCGAGGGTTATTCTGCTGGATATAAAAATGCCTAAAGTTGATGGCATTGAGGTTTTACGGCAGATAAAAGCCGTTGAAATAACTAAAAATATACCTGTTGTAATTATGACTTCATCAAAAGAGCAGCAGGACATTATCAACAGTTACCACCTTGGGGTTAACAGTTACGTTGTAAAGCCTGTGGAGTTTGAGAATTTTGCAAAAGCTGTAAGCGAGTTGGGTATGTACTGGCTGTTAATAAATGAAACTATACCGAAAAGCAAGTAGTTTGTGATCTTGAATTTATACAAGATTATTATATGTTAACTTTATATATCCAAATATCCTTAAAAAGCCTTGTCAGCAGGCAGTAACGATCGTGAGGATTATTTTTTAAAAAAATAATTATGGGGCAATTACTGCGCATCCTGCATCTTGAAGATATTGCAACCGACGCCGAATTAATTGAACGGCAATTAAAAAAATCTGCCTTAAATTTTGAAATAACCGTCGTTGATAACAGGCAATCTTATATTGAAGCCCTTGAGAAATTCAGGCCTGATATTGTTCTTTCCGATAATTCCCTCCCGTCATTTAATGCAATGGGAGCTTTGAATATTTTGCAGCAATTGAAAATGAATATTCCCTTTATACTGGTAACGGGTAATATTTCAGAAGAGTTTGTTGCTGAAATAATAAAATCGGGCGCAACAGATTATATTTTGAAGGACAGGCTGCAGCGTTTACCCAACGCTATTGCAAGTGCTATTGATAAATTCAGGCTGGAAAAAGAAAAGCAACAATTTATTGCCGAAATAATTGCCAACGAATCTCTGCTGAAAACAGCCGAAAGAATGGCGCACATCGGCAGTTTTAGTGTTGATAAAAGAAACGTTGATCAAAATAAAAGAGGCGTTGATAAAACAGATGATATTGTTAAATGGTCAGATGAAGCATATAATATTTTTTGCTTTGAGAAGGGAGGAGTTAAACCTTCGTTTGCCAATTTTATGCAATGCATTCATCCTGAAGACCGTGAAATGGTTGCCAAA
>JABDFW010000148.1 GCA_013286305.1 Bacteroidota bacterium | reverse complement strand
GATTTTGTGGAAGTGATAACTGATGGAAACGCTGCCGTATATGGTTTACAGGGTGGCAATGGGGCAATAATCATTAATACGTTATCGGGCCCCAGGCAAAGTGCGGATACTTATGGTTTAAAAGTATTCAGGCCCAACACGTACCATACCGCGCCACGGTTTACCATGCCGGATTATGATGACAAGGTTGTAAAAAATAATAAAATACCCGACCCCCGTACAACCATATACTGGAATGGGGATATCATCACGAATACAAAAGGCAAAGCTGCGGATAGTTTTTATACCGCGGATAATATGGCAACTTATACGGTAACCATTACAGGCATCACTGCAAACGGTGATTATATTTATAAACAATTTGAGATAAACAGAAAATGATCACTTGCGGTTTGCAGCCAATAACGCTTTTGCTTTATTTACAACATTATCGGCAGTAAAACCATATTCTTTCATTACTTCATCACCGGGGGCTGACTCGCCAAACTTAGTTATGCCAATTACGTCGCCATCATCAGTTGTATAGCGCTGCCACCCAAGCGGTGAGCCCGCCTCAACTGCAAGGCGCTTTCTTAATGCTTTGGGAAACACTTTTTCCTTGTAAGCGTCATCCTGCATATTAAATAACTCCCACGATGGCATGCTTACCGCGCGGGCTGCTATACTTTCCTGTTTTAATAGCTCTTGCGCTTTTAATATCAATTGTACTTCAGATCCCGTGGCAATTAAAATAATATCAGGCAGCCTGTAACTTTCTGATAAAATATAAGCGCCTTTTTCCAGTTCAGTTGCCTTGGTAAATTTGTCCTGGTCAATAACAGGCAGGCTTTGCCGCGTTAAAATTATTGCTACCGGGCCGCCGCTATGTTGCAAGGCAACGCGCCATGCCTGGGCAGTTTCGTTGGCATCTGCCGGGCGAATAACCATAAGGTTTGGTATAGAGCGTAATGATACTAACTGTTCAACCGGCTGATGCGTGGTACCGTCTTCCCCAAGGCCAATACTGTCGTGAGTATAAACAAAAATCGGCTTTATTTTCATGATAGCAGCCAGGCGAATGGGCGGCCTCATATACTCAGAAAATATAAGGAATGTAGCACCATACGGGTTAAACCCTTTTGTTATGGCAATACCATTTAATATTGCGCCCATGGAATGTTCACGAATACCAAAATGAAAATTGCGCCCGCCGTGATTTGAACCTGAAAATGATTCGTATTTATCTAAATTGGTATCTGTAGAAGGGGCAAGGTCGGCAGAACCGCCAATTAACAAAGGCAGGCTGTCTGCAATGGCATTAAGCGTTTTACCGGATGCCTTGCGCGTAGCAATTTTATCTCCTGCTTTAAAAACGGGTAACTTTTGCTGCCATCCGTCCGGTAATTTGCCGCTGCTTAGTAATTCATATTCTTTTGCAAGGTCAGGGTATTGCTTTTTGTAGCTCTCAAACAGTTCATTCCATTCCTTTTCAATTTCGGCGCCTTTTTTACCTTCTTCTCTGTAATAATTAAGCACCTCATCCGGTACAACAAAATATTCATCGGGGTTAAAGCCAAAATTCTTTTTTACAAGTTTTACTTCATCCTCGCCCAGGGGTGCGCCATGCGCCTCTTTTGTATCTACTTTATTGGGGCTGCCATAGGCTATGTGCGTTCTTATTTTTATTAACGATGGGTGCTGTGTTTCTGCTTTGGCATTCTCTACTGCCATGCTAATGGCATCAACATCATTGCCATCTTCCAATACTTGTACATGCCATCCATAAGCTTCAAAGCGTTTTGCAACATCTTCTTTATTAAAAGTTATAGATGTATCGCCTTCAATAGTAATATGGTTATCATCATACAGGTATATCAAATTACCCAATTGAAAATTACCCGCTATAGAAGCAGCTTCGGCAGATAAGCCTTCCATCAGGTCGCCATCGCTGCAAATAGCGTATATTTTATAATCAAAAATGTCAAAGCCCGGTTTGTTGTAACGGCTTGCGAGGTATTGCTGCGCTATGGCCATGCCAACACCATTGGCAAAGCCCTGCCCGAGCGGGCCTGTGGTTACCTCAATGCCGCTTAATAAACCATATTCAGGGTGGCCCGCTGTTTTACTGTGCAATTGCCTGAAACTTTTAATATCATCCATCGTTAAATCATACCCTGTTAAATACAGGTAACTGTATTGCAGCATACAGGCATGCCCTGCAGAAAGAACAAACCTGTCGCGGTTAGGCCAGTTGGGGTTCTGTGGATTATAATTCATACTTTTTGTCCACAGAACATGCCCCATTGGCGCTAAAGCCATTGGTGTGCCAGGGTGGCCTGAGTTTGCTTTTTGTACGGCATCTGCGGCTAAAACGCGCACTGTATTGATGCACAATTGTGTAACGTCATTATTCATTTAAAGAGTTTTATGTATGTTATAGCAAATAGCCTGGTGTTTAATTTATAGTAAGTATATACACCACAATTTTTAAGCCTGTTTATATTTAAAGTTTATTTTATATGTTGGAAAGGATTGTACAGGGAAACTGGGCAATAACAAATAAGTTTTTTCCTTTTGCGATGTTTGTTTAGTAAACTACTAATATATTTGGTAAATTACTAAAATTGGCAGCGAAAAACGGTACGTTATCATTGGCCTCGAAATTTTATGAAACCAATATGGCTACTGGCTGGTATCTGCGGGGATCGCCTATAACAAAATTTGAAAACCTGGTACCATCATTTATAAAATCGTGGAGAGAGATCGAAAAAAGCAAAAAAAACCAACTCTATAAGTTTGAATCACGACATGTGGGCGCACGCAATGATTACAGTACGCCGTTTTAAAAGGTATCTTACTTTTTTTTAGGTTTTTTTTCAGCTAAAAATAATTCCAGCGCATCCAGCTTTTTATTCCAGAACTGGCGGTATTGTGTTGCCCAGTCAGATACTTCTTTCAGTTTGCCTAAATTGGCGGTGCAATATCGTTCGCGCCCATCTTGTTTAATGGTTACAAGCCCGCATTCAGTTAATATGCGTATGTGTTTTGAAATGGCAGGCCTGCTCACCTCAAAATTTTCCGCAACACGGTTTAGCGTTAAAGTATTGTGTGCAAGAATATTAATGATCTCTCTCCTGGTAGGGTCGGCAATTGCCTGGAAAACATCTCTTCTCATATTAGGTAACCTTTCGGTTACAAAAGTAATGAAACGTGATGGCTTTTCCCGCATCAAACAAAAACTTTATGAAATAGCTACTGCATTTCGGGTGTATCTGTTTTAAAGAAAATGATTAAAGTTTGTTTTATCATGTTTGCTTTTACCTTTTAATTACGACTATAGTATAGACGGCCTTTCAATAATTAATTAAAATAGTGGTTATGACACTTTTATCCGTTGAGGATATTACACCTCTTTATAAAATATTGTGTATAAGCCTGCTGATATTATCGCCCCTGTTACCTGCCTGGATATTATACAGGATAGCCCCAAAAGACAGGATATTGGCACAAGGAGGTTTTGCCGGATTCACCATTAATGCTACCGGGGCAGTCGCGATTTATGTAGTGATATTCGCTGCTATTTATCCAAAAACGGATAACATCATGAAGTCAATAGATGATGACAAAAAATCGGAATTGACAGCTAAAATAAAGAGCCTTGAAAAGATGAATAATGATCTTTTAGAGAAAATGCCATGGAAAGTGCAATGTAAAATAACCTTATTGGATGATAAAAATTCAGAGTTAGACAATAACCAGTATTATACTTACTTAAATCCAAATTTCATACAGGCGCTTCCACTCCCTGTTACATCGGATGCAGGTACCAGGACAATATCATTTTATGTAGACGATGACGTGCTCAAGCGAGACAGTAACAGTTGCTCGCTCATTTTTAGTGATGGTGGTTTCGGGGCTAAAAACTTTACAATTGATGAGAAATGTAAAAACAGGGCAACTAAAAATATAAATGTATCAGCCCGGTGCAGTAAAAATTCATCGCTT
>JABDFW010000147.1:777-3996 GCA_013286305.1 Bacteroidota bacterium | reverse complement strand
CCTGCTTTTTAATGAAGGATATAATTCAACGCAGGCAGAAGAATTGATAAGGACGGACGTAATGGAAGAAGCAATGGTGCTTTGCAAATTACTCACGCAAAACATCCTTACACAGTTACCGGAAGTGTATGCATTGATGGCGTTGATGTATTTTCATGCAAGCAGGAGCAACAGCCGCTTAACCGCCGAAGGTGAAATGATCTTATTGCCTATGCAGGATGGCAGCATGCAAACATCATCCTTAACTGGTCGTCTTTAATATATTCATCTTCTGCCAGTTGATTAAAAGTGGTTTCTAAAGTATAACCTGACTGAAGAAGCGGTTGTGTATCATCATCGCCAAATAAAATATTTGTCTTTTGCTTTTTTATCAGGTTAAGGGCTTTATTCTTTGCCACTATAAAAAGCCAGCTTTCGGGTTTATCGGGTATGCCCTGTATCTTCCATTGTTCAAGTGCTGCAATTAAAGTATCCTGCACAACATCTTCCGCCAGTTCAAGATTGCGCACGCCAAAAATACGGGTAAGCACCGCTACCATTTTACCCGCCTGGTGACGGAAAAGATGATTAACGGTGCTTTCTATTTGTGTGGTGCCTGGCATAATTTCCGCCAAATTACTTACTTGCCGGAATGTAACGTTACTTTATTTCCTTTGTTTTGTTATAACCGCGGGCTTAAGGCTGTGGTTACTTTAAAAGAAGAATTGCTCAAATATTATTTTACCATCTTTTACTTCATATACGCAAATTTCTTCAAAACTCATTCTGCCCATGCCCTTAAACGTTGCATCAAGCGTCATAGCTACGCTAAAGTGCTTTCCACAAACAATAGGGTCGGAGAAAGTGCCTCCGTGGGTTTCTTCGATCATAGATGCAAATTGCTGCCCTTTTGCCATAACATTGGCAAGGCCCTTTGCAGATTTAGTTGGCGCGTGTGCAGGCTCAATGCTTTCGATATCTTCACCGTAAAATTCCTGGATTGCTTCAAAAATTTTTCCCTGGCGGCAAAGTTCTACTAAACGGTTTGCTACTTGCTGAGTTGTCATAATGATTAGTTTTTAATTTTTGTAATTGGTTTATGTAAAGACAAATACTATAGAAAGGGTTTGGACAAATAAGAGAATTTTTTTTTGAAGAGGAAGTGAGAAGATATGAGGGATGGCAGGTACAACGGTTATTTGTTTATACACGCTTCGATTTAGGCAGATAGCCACAGCCGCCCTTATTTTGTTAGTATATGGTCACCTATAGGGGCGGGTTCGCTATGACGAAAGAGACAATGATCATTGACAGGTTTTTATTTAGCATGCGCTTTAAGATATTCTTTCATGGGCTGCCAATAATATTCTTTCCATCCGCCGGTAAGCGATTCTGCCTTATGCGCGGGAACGCCTGTTTGGGTAAAAGTTAATTTAGTGCCTTTCTCTTTTGGCTCAAACTTAAAGGTACAGGTAGAATAATGATCATCCGGCCAGCCGTCCTCTGCAAAATGCCAGGCCTGTACTATTTTTTTGCCCTCTTGCAATTCAATATTATATCCATGGCAGTAACCATCAAACGCAACAAATTTTCCATCAGGCTTTTTACTCATGGTTACTTTGCCACCTGCAAAAGCTGCATGCTTTTTTGCGTCCATGATCAGGTCATACACTTCCGCAGGCGTAGCGCTGAATGTTGCCGTTTGTTTTATTGTTTTGGTTTCCATTGCTGCACATTTAATAGTTACATGGCTGTCATGGTACCTATTTCACGAATTTCAACCGTTCCGCTTTCTGTGTTAAGGTTGGGGCAGCCTTCGGCGACTGTGGTGGCTTCTTCAATAGAATCAGCTTTAACCACTATATACCCTCCAACAATTTCCTTTCCTTCTATAAACGGGCCATCGGTTAATTTTTTTGCAACGCCGCTAAGCACTTTGCCCACGGGTGCCAGAGGATGGCCTCCGCCGAACTTACCTGTTTGCGCAATGCCCCCGATCCAATCCTGCCAGCTTTTCATTTCCTCCTGCAATTGCTCAGGTGATAGTTGTTTGCGCTCAGTATCGCCGCCGCGGAAGATCAAAAGATATTCTTTCATATAAGTGTGATTTTATTAAAGACAATGCCGGTTAAAAGATTTGGACAATTTTGAAAAATATTTTTGAATGAAAAAAATAATATTGATACAAAGGCACAACGCGGTTGAAGCACAAGGCTATTTATCAATTAAAGAGGGAAATGCTTTAAAAACCAGTTTGAAGAATATATAGGCACGGGCTTGATTTGAATAGAAAGTAAAACTAAATCGTCGGTAATAATAAAACGACAATTTTGCTGAATAGCCAAATCAAACAAATAGTTATCTTTTGGATCAGGACTTAATCTGAATACAGCTTTTTCGGTGATATATAATGACTGGTATTTGATTAATTCAATAAGCTTGCCTGCTTGTTTTTGCGAAGCCCAATGATGTTTGAGTAAAACATCAAATATTTCTGACAACAGATAACTATTTACTACCGGCAAAAAGTTATATAGTATAAACCTGTCAATTAACGGTGAAAGGCTGGCAGCGCGGGCAAATCTTATCCAAACATTTGCATCCAATACAATTTTAGAAATCATTATTTTGGGTAGCGTTTTTGTTGTATCGCCTTTACAATGTCTTCATCGCCTGCATCATTAAAATTCATTTCGGAAGTAAGTTCATTCCAGTTTTTCTCCAATTCATTACGGAAAAATTTATTATAAAGCAATTTCAGATCTTCTTCTGACTTATCTCGCAACTTATCTACGATTCTTGCGAAGGTAGATATATCTTCTTCTGTAGAAATCATATACTATTTTCTCCAAATATACAAAAATTTAATATTTCTTACAATAACCGGCGACCTACGGCAGACAGATGCGCAGCCGATAATACACCTTTGGTCCAAAAGGGCTTCCACTGAGGGCGCAAGCTATCAATACACATAACCGTCAGCAATCAAAATGGCTTCGCTTATTATTGCCAGCCCTTCATCAACCTGGCCCTTTGTTATACATAACGGAGGCGCAACAAAAATATAGTTCCACCGTACAAAAGTGTACATACCCAGTTCTTTTATTTTCGCGGCCACTTTATTCATAATGGCCATCTCAGCAGGCTTTGCATTAAAAGGGGCCATAGGTTCTTTGGTTTGCCTGTTCTTCACCAGCTCAATGCAACCCAATAATCCGGTGTTCCTGAAATCTCCTATTG
>JABDFW010000147.1:0-767 GCA_013286305.1 Bacteroidota bacterium | reverse complement strand
AATTTCATCAATTCAACCTGCTCCTCAATGTACTTGCCCATTTCCACAGCATTATCAATCATATTTTCTTCTTCATAAATATTCAATACTTCTACACCCGCAGCGCAACAAACCGGGTGCGCCGAATACGTTAAGCCAAGCCACAATACTTTATCGTCAAAATATGACGCAATCTTATCACTTACAATCAAAGCACCAAGGGGTAGGTAACCTGATGTAATACCTTTTGCGGTAGCTATCATATCAGGCACTACCGAATAATTATCAACGCCAAACCATTTGCCCGTTCTGCCGAACCCACTCATTACTTCATCGGCTATTAAAAGAATGCCATGCTTATCACAAATAGCCCTTATTTTTTGCAGGTAATCCGGTGGATATTTTATGCAACCTGATGAGCCACTCTCGCCTTCCATAATAATGGCAGCAACATTTTCAGGCCCTTCAAATTCAATTATGCGTTCTACATGGCTAACACATTCCCTGTTGCAGGATGTTATTTCCTTACCCCATGGGCAGCGGTAGCAATAGGGGTCCTCAACATGAACAACATTTGGCATTTGCTGGGCATCGCTTGCAAGCTTCCTGGGGTCGCCGCCGGCAGTCATCGCGCCATAAGATGCCCCATGAAATGCCCGGTAGCGTGTAATAATTTTATGCCTGCCTGTATATAATCTTGCAAGTTTTACAGCATTTTCAATAGCCTCTGCCCCTCCTACCGTAAACAATGTTTTATTTAATCCGTTTGGCGTTATTTCAGACAGCAT
>JABDFW010000146.1 GCA_013286305.1 Bacteroidota bacterium | reverse complement strand
TTTTTACTCAAAAACATCAGTATAAACGGCGACCAGGAAAAGATGCTGGCAAACCTTACTGAAACCATTATTCCCAAAACAGATACGCCCGGCGCAAACGACCTGTCGTCTCATCTATTTGTGATGATGATGGTTGATGATTGTTTTAAAAAGGATGACCGGCAAAAATTTCAAAACGGGCTTGTGTCTTTTGAAAACCTCGTTAAAAAGCGTTACGGCAGTTCATTTGTTGATTGCACTACCGCACAAAAAAAGGAACTGCTTACCGATATTGAGAAAAAGAATAATGTGCCTGATGATATAGTAGCTTTTTATAACATCACCAAAAGGTTAACAATACAAAGCTTTGTAAGCTCACAATATTACTTAACAAAAGTACAGGTGTACGAGCTGGTACCGGGGCGCTGGCATGGTTGTGTTCCTGTAAAAAATAGTTAACTGTTATGGGTAATGAAATTAAGACTTTTGATGCCATTGTAATTGGCTCGGGTATGAGCGGCGGATGGGCTGCAAAAGAATTCTGCGAGCAAGGACTGAAAACGCTTGTACTTGAAAGGGGCCGCAATGTGGTGCATTTAAAAGATTATCCCACTACCAACATGTATCCGTGGGAGTTTAAACACCGCGGGCAGATACCTGCAGATATTATTGAGAAGAACCCTGTTGTGAGCCGTTGTTATGCTTTTAGGGAAGATGCGATGCATTTTTTTGTAAAGGACACTGAGCACCCTTACATACAGGATAAACCTTTTGACTGGATACGCGGTTACCAGGTAGGCGGCAAATCAATCATGTGGGCACGACAAACACAACGCTGGAGCGATTATGATTTTGAAGGCCCTGCAAGGGATGGTTTTGCAGTTGACTGGCCTATCCGTTATAAAGATATTGCACCCTGGTATAGTTATGTAGAGAAATTCGCGGGTATTTCGGGTAATAAAGACGGCCTTCCAAACCTTCCTGATGGAGAGTTTTTGCCACCGCTTGAATTAAGTTGTGTAGAAAATTATTTTAAAGATTTTGTTGCGAAGAACTATAACGACCGTCATGTAATTTACGCGCGTTGCGCACACCTTACCGAGCCGCAGCCTATACATTTACAGCAGGGCAGGGGCAAATGCCAGAATAGAACGCTGTGCCAGCGGGGATGCCCCTTTGGGGGATATTATAATTCCAACTCAACAACAATTCCGTGGGCCCAGAGAACAGGTAACCTAACGCTGCGCCCTTATTCGGTGGTGCATTCTATTATATACGATGATAAACAGGGTAAGGCAACAGGCGTTCGCGTAATAGATGCACAAACAAAAGAAGCCACCGAGTTTTACGCTAAAGTTATTTTTGTAAATGCTGCTGCATTAAATACCAACCTGGTATTGCTTAATTCAACATCCGGCCGATTTCCTAATGGGCTGGGCAATGATAGCGGCGTATTGGGCAAATACGTGGCTTTCCATAATTACCGCGGCCACATCTCCGCTAAATATGACGGGTTTAAAGATACTACCACCGATGGCCGCACCCCAACAAGCGCGTACCTGCCAAGATTTAGAAATGTTTTTAAACAGGAAACAGAGTTTTTAAGAGGTTATGCAGCAGGCTTTGCATCCGGAAGAGGTTATGGCGGAGGCCGCAATACAGATGGCTTTGGGGAGGAACTTAAAGAAAACCTAATGAAAAAAGGCAAACCCGGCCCGTGGTATGTAGGCTCGCACATGATGGGTGAAACTATTCCAAAAGAAACAAACCATTTAAGCCTCGACCCCACTCAAAAAGATGAATGGGGGGTGCCTTTGTTAAAAATATCTGTAGAGTATGATGATAATGACGAAAAAATGCTGAAAGATTTTTTTGAACAAATGACAGAGATGTACACAAAAGCCGGGTTTACTGATATTAGTACAAGCGATACAAAAAATTCGCCGGGTTTGGACATTCACGAAATGGGTGGCTGCCGTATGGGTAAAGACCCCAAAACATCTATGCTGAATGAATGGAACCAAATGCATGCATGTAAAAATGTATTTGTAACCGATGGCGCCTGCATGGCATCAACATCAACACAAAATCCATCTCTCACCTATATGGCTTTAACTGCCCGTGCATGCGGCCACGCTGTTGAGCTTTTGAAGAAAAATGAGTTGTAAAATAAGGTATGACGCATAAAGCGTAAGATTGTAAGCCATAAGGAACAGCGGTTATAAAAATGATAGCCTAACTGGATTTTGCGATCCCTCATCAGGATATTTTATATACCGATAAGTTTGATGGCCTTTTGCTTTGCGAATGTGCTTGTTGTTTCGACAAAACGTAAAGCATACATAAAGCGGCGCCAAGGATGATCAATGATATGATACTTCTTCGCAAGAATGTTCTAATAGTGAATCCTTCCGGGTGTTTCATAAATTATGATGATTTAGGGAGGTAAACAGGGCAAAAATAGCCTAAACTATCTTAAAAAATATCTTCGGCTGGTATTAATATACTGTTAATATGGTTTTTTATTCACATACGAGTGGAGGTATTTTTTGCATAAATCTTTTCAATGGTGTGTAATTGTAGAATTTTTGCCACTGCGTACATTCTTTCAACGCTGATTTTTTGGGTAAAATAGATTGGTAAGCTTTTTGAGAATACTAATGAAAAAGCGGTTATGAACCTTGACGAGATAAAGAAGGAATTATTTTCTGTTGATTTCAATGATGAAACCGGTATAGTAATGTTGCGTTATATACTTTCGAACATACTTGCTAAATATGTTGAAGAATATAAAAGAATATTTAATACAGGAGAAGCTTTGCGTTTGCTGCAGGCCCACAGAAAATTAGAAGATATTTATACAAACTATAAGGAAAAATACAGAAGCAATACCTTATTACAGGGTGATTTTTCCCGGGCCAGGACGAAGGCCCTTGAAAGCCTTGGGGACCTCTCTTATTCCCATGCGCATATTTCAGCAGCTTGATACACACAACAAGAGCGTAAATTTCTGATTGCTTAATAGTTTTTTCTAAATCATGCTTTCTATAATTGTCTTGATAATACACCTTTTGTATTATCTTTCACTTGTCTTTTACAGGCAACAATTAATATGAAAAAACTAACGTATTGCTTATTCGCATTGCTGCTGAGTTTGCAGCTAATACAATCTCACGCACAGGACAGGTACCAGGCAACATGGGAATCATTAAAGAATTACCAAACACCTGATTGGTTCAGGGATGCGAAATTTGGCATCTTTATACATTGGGGGGTGTATTCCGTTCCCGCTTTTAGCAGCGAGTGGTACCCAAGACAGATGTATCTGCAGGGTAGCGACGAATTTAAACACCATGTAGCAACCTATGGCCCGCAAAATAAATTTGGGTATAAGGACTTTATACCGATGTTTAAAGCAGAAAAATTTGACCCCGATGCGTGGGCCGACCTTTTTGAAAGATCAGGTGCAAAATACGTGGTGCCGGTTGCGGAGCATCATGATGGCTTTGCTATGTATAAAACCGCGCTTAGCAAATGGAACGCCGCTGAAATGGGGCCTAAACGTGATATAATAGGAGAACTGTCAGTAGCTATAAAAAAGCACCATATGGTTTTTGGGCTATCGTCTCATCGTATTGAGCATTGGTGGTTTATGAATGGCGGCCGCAGGTTTGATTCGGATGTGAATGATCCCAAGTATGCAGATTTTTATGGCCCTGCAAGAGAAGAAAATGAAACACCATCCCCGGAATATATGAACGATTGGCTTTTGCGCTGCACAGAACTGGTGAACAAATACCAGCCGCAATTATTTTGGTTTGACTGGTGGATTGAACAACCTGCCATGGACCCTTACCGGAAGGCCTTTGCATCCTATTATTATAATAAAGGGCTTGAATGGAATAAAGGTGTTGTGATAAATTATAAGAACATCAGTTTTCCTGAACATGCTGCGGTTTTGGATATTGAAAGGGGCAAGCTAAAAGGCATAAGGGAACTACCCTGGCAAACCGATGATGCAGTCGGTTTTAAG
>JABDFW010000145.1 GCA_013286305.1 Bacteroidota bacterium | reverse complement strand
AATTAAAATAGTGCCGCCGGCAAACGAAAATTTAATGGCATTATGCAGCAGGTTTCGAAAAATGAGTTTAAGATGGTCTTTATTGGCATACGCCAAAACGTTTTCGGGTATGTTGTTTTTCAGCTCAAGTTTTTTTGCACCCAGGGTGTATTCAAATAATGGTAATATTTCTGCTATAAGGCCTTTTACATTTATATTTTCAGCACGGCCTGTATCGCCCTGTATTTGCATTTTTGACCAATGAAGCACATCCTGCAACGAAGTGGTGAGTACCTGCAACTGCAGTTTTAGTTTTGCGGAAACATCCCTGAACTGTTCGGGCGAGAGCATTTCTGCATCTACAAGAAACAGGGTGCTGATTAGATTAGCAACAGGGGCATTAAAATCGTGCGAGAGTATAGATAACATCCTTTCTTTCACCCGGTTACTTTCGATAAGTTCTTTATTGGCCTCGGTAAGTTTTTGCTGGTACTGCAGTTGTATTATTTTAAAGTACTCAAGCATGCAGGCGAATATCGACAGCATCACAAACACAATGATGCAGTTGCGGTAAACCGGCTGGCGTGGAATAAGCCCCGGGCTGTCCTGGAAATAGATATATGTAACAAAAAAGCTTATGTGTATGCACAGCATAATAACCCGAAGTTTTTTGTCATTCAGTAACAGGATGGTTACTACCATTTGTGTAAGCAGGGCGTATTGCAGGTTATTATGAAAAAGTATGCTGTTGATCAAGAAAAATACGGACAGCAACATCAGCATGATAAAAATATACGTGAGATTATATTTGATGGCATTAATCAAAAAGAAAACAAGCATTATGCTCATTAGAATGGTGTTGGACAAAAGCAATATCCACTTACCATTAATAGTATTAATTACAACAAAAATAAGTGAAGCTACGATGGCAAGTGAAGTACCGATGTTGATCATACTTACACGGCGCCGTGTCTCCAGGCCTTGCTCTTTGGTAACTCCCCTGTTTATTATGTAATGCAGTAGTTTAGGCATTGGCATATTTGTAAAAGCCCCCGCAATCGTCCATTAAATGCGGCAAATTACCTAATTATACAACATGTTGTGCACCAACAAAAAGCAAAGCAGGTATTACCCATTGAATATTTAACAAAAAAATTGACTACCCGCATAAAGCAACCTAAACACTTGTAATAAACTTTGTGCCTGCCCGGATGACTGGTGCACCTGGTTAAATAATAACAGGTGCAGCAAAACAACATTCAGTTAAACCCGATGCTTTATGCGTATTACTATTATCTTTATTGCCCTGCAACAAATGGCTGTATGAAAAAATTAATTGCCGCTATTGTTATATTTATTATTTGGTTTCCGTTGCATGCAGGCGCCCAGCCGGGTGCTGCAAACAACCTTGTTTTTGATACGCTTGCCAGGCGCTGGGATGAAGGAATTCCGCAGGGCAATGGCATGCTTGGCTCACTGGTTTGGCAACAGCATGGCCACCTGCGTATAAGCCTTGACAGGGCTGACCTGTGGGATGAACGCCCCGCACTTGATATGAGCAAGCTAACCTTTGCATGGGTAAAGCAGCAGGTAGCAAAAAATGATTATGATACGGTTCACCGCCTTGGTGATGATCCATACGAAACCATCCCCTATCCCACTAAAATACCGGCAGGCGCGCTTGAGTTTGATGTATCGTCACTGGGTAAAGTGCAGCAGGTAAAACTTGATATTGCAACGGCCTTGTGTACCGTTACTTTTAGCAGCGGAGTGGTGTTTAACCATTATGTGCATGCAACCCAACAGGCCGGCTATTTTGGTTTTGAAAACCTGCCGTCTGCATCCGTAATTCCGCAATTGATGATACCGGCTTATAACGATGTGGCTGACGGCGGCACAGGAAACAGCGTAGAAGGGCAGGGCCTGCAAAGGCTTGGTTATGCAAAAGGTACCGTTACAACAACCGGCAATAGTATTTTATATCACCAGCCTACAGCAGGAAACAACTATTATGAAATACTGGTTACGTGGCAGGTGCTGCCGGGTAAAAGATATGTAGGGCAGTGGACGATAACCAACAATAAAAAAGCGGTATTGCCCACACTAAGCAACACTGCTAAAGAACCAACCGGGTGGGATACACATTCGGCCTGGTGGCTTAAGTTTTGGAAACAATCATCCATATCCATTCCCAATAAGCTGCTGGAAAAGCAATATTATTTAGAAATATACAAGCTGGGTTGTGTTGCCCGTAAGGGCGCGCCTGCAATAACCTTACAGGCTATATGGACTGCGGATAATGGCAACCTGCCGCCATGGAAAGGCGATTTTCACCACGACCTTAATACCCAGCTAAGCTACTGGCCCTGCTATACCGGTAACCATTTGCAGGAAGCGGATACTTATACAAGCTGGCTGTGGGGCATAAGGGATGAGAACAAAAAATTCACCCAACAATATTTTGGTGTGCCCGGGCTTGCTGTACCAGGCGTTACAACGCTAAACGGCAAAGTGCTGGGCGGATGGATACAGTATTCGTTCTCCCCCAGTACATCGGCGTGGCTGGCGCAGCATTTTTACTGGCAGTGGAAGTATAGTATGGATAGTGCTTTTTTGCATGAAAGAGCATACCCATACCTGCACGATGTGGCAACATTTATTGAAAACATTACTTATATGGAAAATGGGCTGCGTAAAGTGCCTTTAAGCAGCAGCCCCGAATACCATGATAATGATATTAAAGCATGGTTTACTAAATATACCAATTACGACCTTAGCCTTTACCGTTTTGCTTTAAGCGCCGCGGCTGAGGCAGCACTAGCCCTTAATAAAACAGCAGAGGCAATACACTGGAGAGTGGTTTTAAGCCAGTTGCCTTATTTTGATATGAACGAAACAGGGCTTACCATTGCGCCGGGGCAAAACCTTGATGAGAGCCACCGCCACCTTGCACAGCTAATGGCCGTGTACCCCATTGCACAACTGGATATTAATGACAGTAACCAAAAGGTTATCATCAACGAATCTCTTAAACAGTTGCAGGATATGGGCACCCGTAACTGGTGCGGGTACTCGTTTAGCTGGGCTGCCAGCGTATATGCCCGGGCATACCAGGCTGACAGTGCTGTAAAGCAGTTGCAGATATTTGCCAATAACTTTTGCAGCATAAACAGTTTTCACCTTAACGGCGACCAAAAAGGCGGCGAGTATAGTGGCTTTACCTACCGGCCATTTACGCTGGAGGGTAATTTTGCTTTTGCCGAAGGCGTGCAGGAACTGTTGCTGCAAAGCAGGAACGGTTATATACAGGTTTTTCCCGCGGTGCCCAAAAGTTGGCGCAATGTGCACTTTACCAGCCTGCGTGCCGAAGGCGCATTTTTAATAAGTGCCGCTAAACAGGTGGGGGCACCGGACAAGGTAACTGTTTATGCCGAAAAAGGCGGAACACTCAGTATTAAGCTGCCATTTAAAGCCTTTGCTATAAATGAAACACACACAGCTTTAACTGATGCTAACGGCATAACTACCATACAAATGCAAAAAGGCGAAACTGTGGTATTTAGAGGTGAAGAAAGTTTGCAGTAAAGGTGAATAATTTGATATGATAAGTCATCTATGTTTTTACACAAATAATCAGTTGTAACATTTAAATGCCTGCAAATTTGTTTTATTATTTGCAGCGGAAGCCGATCTATATGAATTTGTAAAACAACAGGCTGTTCTAAACCTTTCTTTGTGCAAACCCCGTGTCCGCCATTGGTATAGTAATACCCGTATAACTCTTCTTTCCATCCCAAAGGCATTTTATTGAATTTTGTATTTTATATGCATGTTAAAACGGTTAGAATTATTTAGATTTTATTTTTTTTCCACTCTTTTTACAAACGCCAGGCCAACCCCGGTTCCCTCAAACTCGTTTTCGGAATGCAACCTTTGAAAGGGCTGAAATAATTTATTGCTGTATGCCATATCAAACCCGGCCCCTTTATCGCGTACAAAATAAACCGTCATTCTATCCTCTTTTTCAAAACCGGCCTCTATGGTAGGGTTTATCTTTTTTGCAGAATATTTTATTGCATTGCCTAACAGGTTTATCCATACCTGTTTAAGCATTTTCTCGTCGCCGCAGCAGTTGGGCAGGTTGCCTACAAAAATTTTATATCGTTTTTTTTTGTTCATTTGTCAACAGGCTGTTTAAACAATCTTCAGCCAATAATTTCATATTAACCTGGTTAAAAACAGCCTTGCTTTTTGCAATGCC
>JABDFW010000144.1 GCA_013286305.1 Bacteroidota bacterium | reverse complement strand
GGCAGCGGCGGATTTATAGTGCTGGATGAAGACCAGTGCGTAGTAAAACATACTTACACACTCGCAAGGTTTTACCGTCATGAAAGTTGCGGGCAATGCTCCCCCTGCCGTGAAGGCACAGGCTGGATGGAAAAGATATTAAAGAATATAGATATTGGCAAAGGAAAGATGAGTGATATTGACCTTTTATGGGACATTCAAAGCAAGATAGAAGGCAATACCATTTGCCCGTTGGGTGATGCAGCAGCATGGCCGGTGGCTGCTGCTATACGGCATTTCAGGGATGAGTTTGAATGGCATGTGATAAACCCTGAAGAATGTTTGACAAGAAATTACGGGATAGCGCATTATGCAGATATGGGTAAGGCTTTAACAGCATAAGTTTTTAAGCAAATGGAGCATATAAAGAACATAGAGATTAAAAATTTCAAATCTATCAGGCATCAAAAAATTGAAGATTGCCGGAGGGTGAATGTTTTTATTGGCTATCCCAATGTGGGCAAGAGTAATATTTTGGAAGCGCTGGGATTGTTTGGAGTAATACTTTCAAAAAATCAATATTTCAAATTCAATGAGATTTGCAGGGTAAAGCATTTTTCAGAGTTATACTTTAATAGGGATATAAGAGATGCGGCAAGAGTTACCTTAAATGATAAAAAAGAAGTTGAGTTAATAATTGACGACTCCAATGAATTGCAGGTAAGAATTAACAATGTCACTATTGCCAAAGAAAATAGAAATGCCAATAATACATTTTCAGTAAGCGTAAACAGCAGGGATTTTGAATTGAGGATGTTGAATCAATCTTCTATATCGAGTAACGACTCGCAGGAGATTAGAAAATATGAGTTTCACAAAAATATTTTGATAAATTCTCGAAGGCCAAGAGCTTTGGCAATCCCAAACGGCAATAATTTGTTGGAGGTCTTACTGGGAAATTCTGAGCTACGAAAGGAGGTTGTTGCTATTTTTAAAGAATATGGCTTAAAGCTTAACCTTGACACAGTTGATGAATCGATAAAATTTATAAAGGAACTGGATGATCAAAGCATAGTTACAATTCCATATCATCAGGTCGCGGACACATTACAAAGACTTATTTTTTATAAAGCCGCAGTTTTAAGTAACAGAGAATCAATTCTTTTATTTGAAGAGCCGGAAGCACACATGTTCCCGCCATATATCTCAAAATTTACATCGGATATTATCCTTGATGAAAAAGACAACCAGTTTTTTGTTGCCACCCATAGTCCTTTTGTTATTAATGATCTCATGGAAGAGCTAAAAAATGACGAGCTGAGTATTTATGTAGTAGGTTATAAAAAGGATGTTGGAGAGACAATAATAAGAAAATTGACCGGCGAAGAATTGCATGAAATTTATCAGTATGGCATAGATATTTTTTACAATCTTGAAAATTATCTTATGCATGAGCAGCAATGAATGTATAATTACAGAATGTTACATTGATAGCTGTTTAATTGAAGTTCTTTTATTTGCAGGCAGAGATCATGTCAATCATCAGAAAGGGAATGGCACTGTTGCAAAAAGGATGAAAGAGGGTTTTTCCGGACTTTTTTGCATTGGTATCATAGATGAAGACAGAAAGCAATTGGATTATTTGAAAGAGTTTGATGTAGAAATTGAGACACAATATTTAAAATTTTGGAAGCATAAAAAGGAAAATCATTTTATAGTACAGGTCAGGCCGGTAATAGAACAATGGATATTGAACATTTGTAAAAAAGCGAAAATTGATTTGAATGACGACAAGTTTAAATTGCCGAACACATTGAAACCTTTGATGAGGGTTACAAAAAGCCAGCAATCGAAAACAGACATTCGGTTCATCAGTTTATTTAAAAGGATGTTGAAAGAGCAATGTGAGCCTATAATGCAATTAAAGAATTGGATAGAGGAATTGAAAAAAGAAAATAATAATTTCGATATTAACGAACTAAAAAATGGCTGATACTCCGTTATTTAAAGTAACCATAGACAATATCACCATCGAGGTGCCGGCAGGAACAACCATTCTTGAAGCAGCCCGTAAAATTGGCGGCGAGGTTGCTCCGCCTGCTATGTGTTTTTATAGCAAACTAAAAGGCAGCGGCGGTAAATGTCGTACCTGTTTGGTGGAAATTTCAAAAGGCTCGGAAAAAGATCCCCGCCCCATGCCTAAACTGCAGGCAAGCTGCAGAACAACAGTAATGGATGGCATGGAGGTTAAAAACATAACAAGCCCTAAAGTATTGGATGCAAGGGCGGGTGTGGTGGAAATGCTTTTGATCAATCACCCGCTGGACTGCCCCATTTGCGACCAGGCAGGTGAGTGTGATCTTCAAAACCTTAGTTACGAACATGGCAAGGCAGGTACACGGTATGAGTTTCAGCGCCGCACTTTTCCAAAACACAGCCTCGGCGATTATATACAACTGCATATGACACGTTGTATTCTTTGTTACCGCTGTGTGTTTACTGCCGACCAGCTTACCGATAACAGGGAACATGGTATATTAGATCGCGGCGACCACTCTGAGATTGCCACCTTTATTGAAAAAAATCTAAAGAACGATTTCATAGGCAATGTAATTGATGTTTGCCCGGTAGGTGCATTAACCGACAGAACATTCCGGTTTAAAAACCGTGTATGGTTTACAAAACCCGTTGATGCACATAGAAATTGCACAAAATGTTGCGGCGAAGTGCAGCTATGGATGAGGGGTGACGAGGTCTTTCGCGTAACAGCGAGAAAAGATGAATGGGGTGAAATAAAAGAAGCCTCAAATGGCAAAACGGGATGGATATGCAATGAATGCCGCTTTGAAAAGAAACATATAGACGATTGGGTGATAGAAGGGCCGAGCAAAATTGACAGGCATTCGGTAATAGCACAGGGGCATTATGTTGGTATTAAAAAACCGCATGAAACCATTGAAGAAGTGATGCATGGCAGCAAGCCGAGAATATTTTTGAATATACACGATGTGAGTGAGGTAAATAAGCCGGATATAGATTTAAGTTTAATAGAAGGCCCGGCACATTCAGATGATTTTAACCATCCAAATAAACTGAAGAGTATTGGTGCGCCGGAAGAGGCCGCTAAATGATATGGATGATAACATGTTTTGGCTCTATTAAAATAACCATTGTTAACTTTTAAAAGTCCTTTTGGGATTTAGAGTATGACATTACTTGCTTTAGACTGGGCTTTGTTAATTGAAAAATTTGTGCTTATAGCAATAGTGATCATGGCTTCGCTGGTAATAGCGATGTATGAAACCTATATTGAACGAAAAGTTGCAGCGTGGCTGCAGGACCGTATAGGCCCTGACCGCGCCGGCCCGTTTGGTATTTTACAGCCATTGGCTGATGGCGCCAAATTATTTTTTAAAGAAGAAATCATTCCCAATAGTTCTAATAAATTTTTATTTATTCTTGGGCCATGCCTTGCAATGATGACGGCTATGATGACGAGCGCCGTTGTACCCTGGGGCGACACCATTAACTTTTTTGGAAGGACTGTTCATCTTCAAATAGCAGATATAAATATTGGTATCTTATACATATTTGGTGTAGTAAGCCTGGGCGTATATGGTATAATGATAGGCGGATGGGCATCCAACAATAAATTTTCCTTATTGGCAGCTTTGCGTGGGGCCAGCCAGGTGATAAGCTACGAACTGGCGATGGGCATTTCGCTTATTGCTTTATTAATGATCACCGGTTCGTTAAGTTTAAAAACAATAGTTGAGCAACAAATAAATGATAAACATCATTTGTGGTATGTTGCTTATCAGCCGCTGGGTTTTTTAATTTTCTTTATTTGCGCTTTGGCTGAATGTAACCGGGCACCTTTTGATCTGCCGGAAGCAGAAAGTGAATTAAATATGGGTTATCACCAGGAATATTCATCCATGAAACTTGGCTTTTATTTATTTGCTGAATACATTAATATGTTTGTGAGCAGTGTAATAATGGCTACGGTATTTTGGGGCGGGTACGATATGCCTTTCTTTAATGCGGCAGCCCATTCGGCAAATTTTGATGCCATTATAGGTATTGTGGCATTAATGGTAAAAGTGTTCATTTTCATATTTATATTTATGTGGATACGCTGGTCGTTGCCACGTTTCCGTTATGACCAATTGATGAGGCTTGGCTGGAAAGTATTAATACCATTAGCTTTGTTTAATATGATGGTAACAGGCGCTGTGGTATTATGGCTAAATAATAAATAATTTTTAGAA
>JABDFW010000143.1 GCA_013286305.1 Bacteroidota bacterium | reverse complement strand
GCATTGGGCGAAATAAATGATAAAATTGACGCCTTTAACCTCGGCGCTGATGATTACATAGTAAAACCTTTTCATTTTGACGAGCTTACTGCGCGTATTAAGGTATTTATTAAAAGAGCCGATTCGGGACAGGAAGTTGGAGAAAAAATTGTGGTGGCTGATATGGAAATTGATATGAGTAACAAAACGGTTAACCGCAGCGGGAAAAATATTAATTTAACAGCAAAAGAATTTGCTCTTTTGGTACTTTTAAGCCGTAATAAAGGCAAGGTTATTTCCAAGCACGATATACTTGAAAAAGTGTGGGATTTAAGTTTTGATACAGGTACCAACACCATTGAAGTGTATATTAGCTTTTTAAGAAACAAAATAGACAAACCATTTGAAACCAAGCTTATACACACGAAGCCCGGATTTGGGTATTACGTGCGGGAAGCTCCGCTTACATGAACCTTAGGTTAAGATTTGTACTCATCCACACATTGCTGGTATCTTCAATACTGGTTATTTCCATCTTTATTATTTATATCATCTACAACAATACCCGGAATGATGATTTTACTAAAAGGCTTTGGAGCGAAGCCATTCTAAGCTATAAAGGCATTAATAACAACTTTATTGTTAATAACAGTGAACAAGACCTGTTGGAAAATAATCCGCCAGGTACTTTCACGGATATGCAGGTTGTTATAATTGACCACACGGGGAAAACGATATATAAAAAACCTGTTTACCTGCAATACGATCCTGATGTACTTATACTTTCAAATATTAAAATAAACCACCAGTATTCATTTAGAGAAGACCGTTATGCGTGCTTTGGACTTTATATAAACGATACAGGGGACTATGTTATAGTTAGGGCGAACGATAAGTACGGCCTCGCAAGAATGGCCAAGCTTCGCATCATTATGTTTTTAGTAGGCATAGGCACTGCATTGGTTGCTGCATTGTTCTCCTTCTTCTATATCATGAAAACCACAAAACCCCTTGTGCAACTGAGCCTTCAAATGCGCAAGATATCTGAGAATAATTTAAAAGAACGGTTTTACATAGGAAACGGAAATATCAAAAAAAATGAATTAATGCAAATAAGCGCCAATTTCAATGGTATGCTCGAAAGGCTTGAAAAGGCGTTTGATATGCAGAAGAGCTTTACACACCATGCTTCGCACGAACTGCGCACCCCTTTAGCAAGCATGCTTGCCCAAACAGAAATGGCCCTTCGTAAAAACCTTACCCTTGAAGAGGCAAAAGAAGTGCTTAATTCTTTAAAAGAAGATCAGCAGGAATTAATAGAACTAACAAACTCTTTATTGCTTCTTTCCCAATATGAAAAAATAAGTTACTCCTCTGACTGGCCTATGGTAAGAATTGATGAGTTGCTGTACGATACGATAAGCATGGTAAAACGTATGTTTCCCAATATTAGCGTGAGCCTTGAATTTTTACAGATGCCCGACAGTGAAATAAGCCTGTCAATCAGCGGCAACTATACCTTATTGCGGTCTGCTTTTCGCAATCTTATAAAAAATGCTTTCCAGTATTCAGATGATAAGATCGTTTCAATAGCAATTAAAGCAGATGAAAAAACAATTGATATCTATTTTGAGAACAGGGGCAAAACATTGAATTTGAAAGATAAAGACCGTTTATTTATTCCTTTTTTCAGGGGGGAGAATGCCATACGAAAAAGGGGCTTCGGGCTGGGGTTATCTATTGTTAAGAGAATTGTGCAATTACACCAGGGCACCATTACTTATGACATAGTACAGGAAAAGATCAACCGTTTTACAGTATCGCTAAAAAAGGCCTAAAATAAAAAGGCCATACTTTTACAAGTATGGCTTGCAACTATATTTAAATAATAATTCTTAGGCCTTTACAACAGTCCTTTTAGAAAGCTTGCTTTTTAAGTTGGCAGCCTTATTTTTATGAATAATGCCGCGTTTTGCCAGTTTATCTATCATAGAAATTACAGAAGGCAGTTGTTCGCCTTGTGTTTTTTCGTCTTTCAATTCCTTCAGGTCACGGATGGCATTACGGGTTGTTTTCCCGTAATAACGGTTTGTATCCCTGCGTTTAGCAGCTTGCCTTGAATCTTTCTTTGTAGCTGAATGGTTTGCCATTAATTTCTTTTTTCGGACGGCAAAGGTAGGTGTATAACTTTGAAAAAATATTTCAGTGGATAAACCCGGATATTTTTATGGATAACCATGTAAGCGACGGCGCCGATTATCAATACACCATGACACTTATTTCAACCCAGCACAATAAACTGCAGGGTGAAACAGGCATTTTTGCACATGATGTTTTTGATTCTGCGTTGTACAAAAGTATGGCCCAAAAAAAATGGCCAATGACGCCTTATGTAAATGTTGAGGGTGGCGACCCATCCAAAGGCTGGACCGCTTTTTATGAGCCTCCGCGTTTTAGCAGCGGGTATGCCGCCTTGTTTGAAACTATTTCGTTTATTCCCGAAACGCACATGCTAAAACCCTTTAACGACAGGGTGATGAGCACTTATGCCCTGGAACAAACCATGATGGAACAGGCATCTGTTTACGCAGAAACTATTATCACCAAAAGAAAGCATTCACTTGAAGTATTACAGAAACAAACAGCGTTTGTGCTAAGCTGGAAACCCGATACAACTAATTTTGATTTTATACCTTTTACAGGATATGAGCCGGGAACAAAAACAAGTGAGGTTACCGGTATGCCAAGAATGTTTTACGATCATACAAAGCCATATGACAAACAGGTAAAATTTTATAATACATTCGTAGCTGATAAAACCGTTGAGAAACCCAGGGCCTATATAATCCCGCAGGGATGGTGGAGCGTGATTGATTTGCTTAAAATAAACGGTGTTGAAATGAAACGCTTTTTAGCGGATACAACCATTGAAGTGGAATATTACCATATTGATGATTATAAAAGCACGCCAAGGCCGTATGAGAAACACCACCGCAATTACGATATTAAATTGAGCAGCCAAACCCAGGCGATCCACTTTTTAAAAGGGGATTATATTATTTATACAGGCCAGCCATGCGACCGTTATATAGTGGAAACACTGGAACCCTTGGGCGATGACAGTTTTTTTAGCTGGAATTTTTTTGATGCCATATTGCAGGAGAAAGAAGGCTACAGTGATTACCGGTGGGAGGATGCGGCAGCCGGATACTTAGCACAGCACCCGGAAGTAAAGCAGGAATTGGAAGAGAAGAAAAAGGCTGATGCAAAGTTTGCCGCCTCTGCAGATGCACAGCTTAATTTTGTATATAAACATTCGCCTTACTATGAACCGGCGCACTTGCGTTACCCTGTGTACAGATTAAAGTAAATTTGAGGAGATTTACCACAGAGTTAAGGGAGGTTGGGCACAGAGTTCCACGGAGTTTTTGTAAATACGCTGTGAATTTGACTCACTAATATTCTACGAAGCCATTCCCTGTTAATCCTTTGGCCAGTCTAATTTCCTTAATGACTTATTGACTTAATGACCCAATGACTTTAAATGATCCAATGACTTCAAAAACCCTATGGCAGTTGCTTTATACTCCCGCTGCCTGCAATGTTTGTTTTTAAAGCTGGGTTGCCTTTATAATATACATCACCGCTGCCTGCAATACGCACATCAAGGTTAACAGAGGCCGATACTCTTGCATTGCCGCTACCATTAATCTGTACTTCTGCATTTTCGGCCAAAAGGCCTTCTGCCTTGTAATCACCATTACCGTTTATATCAATCTTGGAATCCTTTGTTTCGCCTGAAAGCGTAATATTGCCGCTTCCTGATATAGATGTTTCTACCCTGGGCGTATTTACATCCAGCTGCATATCGCCGCTGCCATCAATGCCAAGTTTAAGGTAATCACCGTCTGTAAATTTAGAGCTGCTGGTAATATTGCCGCTGCCATTAACCTGTACTTCTTCCAGTTTATTAGTTGTTACAGTTACTTTTATTTTGTTATTGCTTGAAAGGTTAACGTCTTCTTTTGTACGTAAAACAAGCCGCCCGTCTTCCACGCCGGTAATAATGTAAGGGATAAGGTTTTCATCGGCATCAATTTTAACTGAAGGTGTCGGCCCTTGTATTATTTCAACATCAAAAAATCCCCTTGATTCTATTTTTGATGCGTCACTTACGTTGCGTGTTTCAGAACGCATATTACCATTGCCATGAATGGTTTCGTGTGCGATTATATTACATGAACCTGTGATAAAAAGTATGCCTATGTAAAACAGTGTCTTTCTCATGGTATATTTTTTTGAGTTGTTAAAAATAATAAATCTTTGCCTTTACGGGGGGATTATGATTATATAAAAGGTATCGAAAGCTGATAAAACAGTAGATATACATATTTTATGCCACTGCAAGGCACTGCAACTGTTACTTCGCGAAAT
>JABDFW010000142.1:201-4495 GCA_013286305.1 Bacteroidota bacterium | reverse complement strand
AAAAAACGGGAGAGGCTCTCTTACCGATTCTCTTGGCAGGTTTGCAATCGAATTACCCGCCTGGCCGGTTGGCGACTCATTGGAAATAAGCAGTGTAGGGTATAAAGTGCTTGTTGTTCCATTTACATTTAACAAAGATTCAGTTTCCCTGACTTTTCATATAGAAGTACTGCCACCTTCGCACGAAGCAATCGTGAAAGTAAAATATAACCGTGCCCTTTGGTTTTGGCGCAAAATAATGGCGCACAAACCCCAGCACGACAGGCATAACTGGTACAATTACTCTTATGAGATCTATAATAAACTGGAACTGGATATTGACAACATAAACAAAGAAAAAATTGCCAAAGTTGGCATTCTAAAACCATTGAATTTTGTATTGGATTATGTTGATAGCACCTCGGAAAAAGAACCCTTTCTGCCGGTTTACCTGATTGAAACACTTTCTGATTACTACCATCAAAAAAATCCTGTCCGCACAAGAGAGGTGATAAAGGCCACTATCACAAATGGTATTGACAACGAAAGTATTATGAAACAATTGGGTGGTACCTACCAAAATGTAAATATCTACGACAATTTCATTCCAGTTTTTACCAAAGAATTTGTTAGCCCTTTTAACGACAATGGCGATAATTATTACAATTTCAAATTGCTTGATACGCAATACTTAGCAAAAAAAAGGCTGGTGCATTTAAGTTTTACGGCAAAACATAAGGGGCAAAGTACTTTTGAAGGGGATTGCTGGGTGAACGATACCACTTTTGCTATTCAAAAAATCACATTACGCCCCGCGCTGGAATCGAATATCAATTTTATCACCGGGTTAACAATCATCCAGGAATTTAAATTGGTAAACGACACTACCTGGTTTTTATATAAGGATAAATTTGTAGCAGATATTTCTCCGCTGGGCAAATCGAAAATAAGTTTTAAAGGACGAAAAACAGCCACGTATAAAAATGTGGTCATTAACGATAGCTCTGTGGTACACGAGCTGGTAAAAAGTAAATTGTCGGAGGATATCATTGTGCTGCCTGGTGCGGGCGACTTGCCTGATTCCTTTTGGCAAAAAAACAGGCATGAGCCGTTGAATATAGATGAGCAAACAGTGTATAAGGTATTAGACACCCTCGAAAAAAACAAGACTTACATTCATTACCGTAATGCAGTGAATTTTGCCGCAACAGGTGTAAAAGATATTGGCAATTTCAGAATAGGGCCATGGTATAACTGGCTGTCAGCCAACCATTATGAAGGCACCCGTTTCAGGTTTGATTTTTCAACCAACCGCGATTTTAGCGATCATTGGTACTTTCACACGTATGTTGCTTATGGTACAAAGGATGGCGGATTTAAAGGCCAGGGCGAAGTTAAATACCAGTTTAGCCGTAACCCCTGGTCGTATGCAGATATTTCTTACCAGCGCGACCTTGATAATGGGCAGGCCTACACAGGCCAATTAGGCTCCGATAATATTTTATCTTATATATTTCGCAAATCAAACGTCCCTTTTAAATACCAGCGGATAACAGAAAAAAAATTCGATATCTTCAGCGAAACCAATAAGTATTTTGGTTTTGGCCTTATTGCCGCAAGCAGGCAATATACCCCGGTACTTAACTTGCCGATAAAAGAACTGTTTCCTGTAGCTGGCGGCGGCCAGCCACTGAATGATTTTGTAACGGAATTTCGCGTGCGCTACGCATATAAGGAACATACCGTTGCAGAAAATTTTGACCGCACCAGCCTTGGCAGTGATTTCCCAATTGTTGAATTTAAATATTCACATGCATTTAAGGGCATATTAAACAGCAGTTACAGTTACGATAAGATAGCAATTAATATAAGCGATTATCTTAAAGTATCGCCTTACGGTACCATACAATATACTGTTTTCGCGGGCAAAGTTTTGGGCAGCAATCCATTGCCTTACCAGTTATTACTGGTACCGCCGGGTAATGAGTTTTTTTATTATAGCTATTATTCATTCAATCTTTTAAACCGATTTGAATATTTGAATGACAGGTATGCCGGCTTCTTTTTGGAGCACAATATTGGCAGCGGTATATTCCGCTATTTTCCGCTTACACGCAAATTAAAGCTGCGCCAGTTATGGACCGCCAAAGGCCTGGTGGGAAATTTGAGTGATGCCAATAAGCAGTTGAACTTTGTTGGCGATTATCCTTATCAATCGCTCAATGGGAAAATGTACCTTGAAGTTGGTACGGGTATAGATAATATTTTTAAATTATTCCGGGTTGATTTTATATGGCGTGTGCTACCTACGCCCCTACCTGCAAATGTGCAGCAACGTTTCGGAGTATTCTTTGGGTTCAGGCTGACACTGTAGATGTTTTATAAATTCACGCAATGAAAACCCTTGTTATCCTGTTTTGCTTTTATGTGCCATGCATATGCTTCGGGCAAAGCAGCGAATTGCTTGATTCTATTAATAAAATAATAGGGCCTGAATATATTCTTGATACAGACATGTCTCCATACCATAGTTATAATTCTTTCCAACAAATTGACCTTGATGGTGATGGAACAAAAGAAATAATTATTGCTGCCAGTAAAACAGATAGTACGAAGGAAACAAATAAAATATTTATTCTTAAGAGACAAAATCACGTCTTGAAAATTCTTGACAGTTCAGCAGCATATGAAGTTGATGGCAGAGGGCCGCAAGTTGAAGTAAACGGGGATACACTAACGGTTATACACTCATTTCACCGCGGCAGCAGCAGCATAACCTATATTTATAATTCAAAGGTTCACCGTTATATCCTTTCAAATGTATTTTACTCTGGTATTACCCCAAACGTTCCATATGATGGTACATACAGTTATGGGTCACAAAGCTATGATATCAAAAATTCAGCACTTACGGCAATTTCTTACGAAGGTGATTATGGCAGCGGCGACAGGAGAAAATTGAAGAAGACAATAACGCACAAAAAAATGCCAAAGGGATTGTCTCTAAAGCTCAGCAATATGAAAGATCCTTACGATGGCTATGATGACGTTTTTTGATTGGGGCCGGTTTATAATGAAATGATGAAATTTTAAAAACCTCACCTTACAAAGGCAATTGGTCCTTCTCCTTTTCCTTCAATGCTTTTGCTTTTTTACGCAACTTTATATTCAACACTTCCACTACAAAAGAAAATGCCATGGCAAAGTATATATAGCCTTTATCAATATGGCTGCCATGTATAGGCTCCAGCCCTTCAAAAAACAGGCTAAACCCTACCAGCAATAAAAACGATAAAGCAAGCATTTTAAGGGACGGATATTTATGTATAAAAGAGGATATCTTTTCCGAAAAGAAAAACATCAGTATCATGGCAATTACTACTGCCACCATCATCACCTGCACAAGCTTAGCTAAACCTACGGCAGTGATTATGCTGTCGAAGGAAAAAACAGTATCAACCAAAACAATTTGTAAGAGCAACGCGCCGAAAGCAGAAGATTTTGGCTTTATGATGCTGCCGGTACTGTCAAAATTAAATTTTTCATGTATCTCGCCTATTGTTTTATATACCAGGAACAAGCCCCCCGCCAGCATAATTATATCACGCAATCCAAAACTGTAATGCTTCGCGCTAAGTGTAAATCCAATTATTTCTTTTTGCCCATGTTGCACAAGTGTTGTTAACAGCATAAGCAGCCCTATGCGGATGGCTATGCCTGCAATCATCCAAACCTTGCGTGCGTTTAGCCTTTGTTTTGCCTCCGGCAACTTGTTGAGGATAATAGAAACGAATATCACGTTATCAATACCCAGCACAATTTCAAGCACCGTAAGGGTAACCAGGCTAACTAAGGAATCAAATGTAAAAATTTGCGACATTTAATATTTTTTCAAAAAAGTTATTTCTACGTTGATTTGCATGTTCCGTTAGGAACATTTCGTGGGTAGAAAAATTTCAACCATTCCTCAAGCACTCCATAGGAGGGCTGGTGCTATTTGCATAAATCATAAAAAAAATTGATCGAATCGCACCAACCTTTCCTACGGAACGGAACTCAACTATTTGTCTTTCTACCCACCAATTATTCCTACGGAATAAAAAAATGTTTATCAAAGCCGGGTTATTATTTTATCAATTCCCTGCAAATGTTTTTTACAATCGCAGGCCCCTCGTAAATAAACCCTGTCCACACCTGTACCAGCGAAGCGCCCGCATCTAATTTTTCTTTCGCATCCGCTGGTATTTAAAAGGGACGTTTGATTTGCGAAATATATAAGATAAAATATTATCGGAGCCTAATTGGCCTGTGTAGG
>JABDFW010000142.1:0-191 GCA_013286305.1 Bacteroidota bacterium | reverse complement strand
CTATTACCGGTATTTTACCACTGGTTTGCTTTGCTAAATATTTAACCACTTCTGTTGACCTTTTTGTTAATGGTTTTCCGCTTAACCCCCCGGCTCCAAACTTTTCACTTTTAACTTTGCCCCCTTCACCCAAAGCGTCCCTGTTTATGGTGGTGTTTGTTGCTACCAGGCCATCCAGTTTTATTTCAAAG
>JABDFW010000141.1 GCA_013286305.1 Bacteroidota bacterium | reverse complement strand
ATTCCGGTAAACATTTGTGGTGTCGTCGTCAACCGGCGAGAACTGGTGTTTTGAGTAAATGTCTATTTGTGGTGAAAATATTTCTTGGGCGGTGCTTTGCGATAACCGTTTGCCCTGCATAACCGACGCCACAAAACGTGAATAATCGGCAATGGTGGTTTCCATAGAACCGGCTGCAAATGCCTGCGTGTACCTGGTTTTAGATAAAGTATCTTCATTCATATTGTGCCCCACCGAGTAATCGCTTTCAAATGCTGTCTGCCACAAAAAGCTTGACCGGCCCATACCAAAGGGCTTAAATATCTTTTCCTGCGCCAGGTCTTCCAATTTTCTCCCGGTAATGATTTCTACAGCAAATTGCAGCAGCATAATACCCTCGCCGGAATAAGCGTATTTTTCACCCGGCATAAAATATATATGCAGTTTATGGCTGGTATCTTCAGTAAGTTCCCTCCAGTTCGGAAAGCCTGTTGTATGGTCAAGGCACATACGTGCTGTTATCAATTTCCAGCGGCTATCTCCGGCAAGGTCTTTATAATTCTCATATTCGGGTAATGGTTTGGGCAGGTAGGTGTAAAGGGGTTTATCAAGGTCAATCTTTCCCTCATCCGCTAATTGCATTACAATATAACCGAATAAAGGCTTTGCAAGCGATGCCGCGTTAAAGCAGGTTGTAGTATCGTTAAAACCGCCTGTCGCTTTGTTTTTATATCCGTACCCTTTTGCATAAACAATATTATTACCATTAACAATACCCAGGCACAGGCCCGTTACTTCTGCAGTATCCATCAGTTTATGTACAATATTGTCAATGGAAGCTGCTGATATCGCTTTACCATCCGGCCTTTGTATTTGTTTTTCCTGGGCAAACGAATTAGAAATAACTAAAACCACGAAGATTGAGAGTATCAGGTATTGCTTCATAAAAATTGTTTTAACGTGAGTCCGGAATAAGAAATTTAGATATTCAACTCTTTTTCTTCAATCCCAACGGGATGATATTATTATAGTAAAATCATTGTTGCTCTCCAGAAACCCCAACGGGGGTGACATAGCATCAAACATTGATGAATCATCTAACTTCAAATTTGTGCAGCCATATCAATTGATACATCCTGATCTTGAAGGAGATATGTTCATATGTCACCCCTCCGGGGTTTATTACATTCATTCATTTCTTCTTTATAGTAATGTCAGCCCGTTGGGCTTGGCTTTATCATAAATTTTGTTGACTTTTTACAATCCTGCAATCCTTATCCCGGGCCATGTTATTTTAATAAGAGCAGGCCCACATTAATCATTCAATAGTAAGCCCGTACCATTACGTGCTGTTTTTACAGCAAACTTCAGCTTAATTGAAAATAAAAAGCAAATAAGGGCTTCTCAAATCCGGATTTGATAACTCTTTATAGTAAAATGAGGAGTGATTAATGTACTTCCGGTATGCTTTTGCGAAATTCAGAGGGGGACATGCCGGTTACCTGTTTAAAAATGCGTTGAAAAGTTGCCTGCGAATTAAAGCCGCATTCGTAAGCTATACCTGCAATAGTGAGGTTATCCATTTGCGGCTGAAGCACTTTTTCTTTAAAGGCTTCCACTCTGTACTCGTTTATAAACTCACTAAAACTTTTGTTTACATGCTGGTTAAGCACCGAAGAAATTGTTTTTTGAGGTAGCCCGGTATGCTTTGCCAGTATATCAAGGTTAAGGCCGGGGTTAAGATACAATTTATCTTCCTGCATTGCCTTTTTAAGCACACCAATACCCTGGCTGACTACCGCAGGCGATAAAATGGTTTGGGGCGCAGCGGCTTTTTTTATGGCACTGTACTGCTGCTGCGACATCATATACCCTTTTATGCCCAGCCAATATATAATGTTGGCCATTGGTATGTAAATGGGGTACCAATCAACTGTGTCAATTAATGCATTAGAATATTTTGGAATAACATAAGGGATAAGAAATAAAAACCAGGTACACTGGAAAACAAGAAAAACACGGATAAATTGCCGAAGCCATTTATAATTAGGATCATTGGCTGAAACATTATTATTGGCCTTAAAGCCTTTTAGATACTTTGCTGATAACCACAAATAAAAACTAACTGATGCCCACCGTGGAATATCGGCATACACATTATAAGTATCAATAAAATTACCCCACGGGGCAGGGTTATTTTTTAAAGTCCTGGATATAATACCAATAATAAAAATAATAATGGCGATGGATGGAACAAGATCAATTAAAACGGGGTAAAAATGGTAGCGTTGTTTTTTAGTTAGTTTAAAGGAGGGGTCAAGGGTTGCCCGCATATAAAAATACATTAAGGGGCCAAGTGGCATAACAATTACAAGCGGAACAATATCTGCTGTAAAACGCAATATATCTGAGCCAAACCAATCTTTAAAAGATCCATACAGGTTAAAACAAGCCAGCGAAATAAGCAATATTAGCACACCTAATATTTTATTTGCCTGCCAGGTTTTTTTTGAAAAAAACAATAAGCCACTCACAATAAAGCCCTGTAGAGCACCTAATAAAATAATGGTTTGAAAAAATGCAAGTAAAGAGATCATCGGGGGCAATGTTTACCCGTCAAAGCTACAGCACTTGTGGTTAATGCCTATAGGCTTAACTTTAAATTGGGGTTAATTCTCATAGCATATTTGCTTTTGCACATCGCCACATGCGTATTAATTTTGTTAACTGTCAGCATATATAAACCTAAAACATTTTGTGACAAACTTTGTGCCCCTTTGTGATCATTCTTTGCGCGCTTCGTGGTAAAAAAGAAATTAAAACCACAAAGAAGACACAAAGAAAATGCAACACAAAGGGCACCAAGGATTATTTTGGTTGCTATATGCAGATAGCCCTATTAACTCTTATTTGCGGCTGATTGTTATAGTTTGTTTGCTCCTCGCTCATTCGCCCCGTCCTAATGCGGGGTTCGTACCAATTCGTATTTCGTAGTAATAACAAATCACGGCTTCGGGCAATCATCAACATCCACGTGCCGCTCCTTATGAATAAAAGGATGAACGCTTAACAATATATAACCACCGCCATTATATGTTTGCGTGCCTGTTTTAAGCCATTTAAAAAAATCGAGATCATGCACGCCAACCAGCAAGGGCCCAAGTTTAATTGCAGCGCCCGCCCACAACTGCCCCAGGTTATTATATTGTACGGGCAGGTAAAACCCCCAGGCCGAAGTTTCCCACCGGGGTGTAACAGTAAATAAATTTATTTCAGTTGTGCTGATACCTCTTTCGGCTTTGGCTGAATAAAAGTTAAAGCTGCACTCCGCATTCACAAAAAAATTACTGCCGAGGTTACGGTCTAATGATATAATAAGCCTGGCAGGCCTGGGTATGGTAAATTTATTTTGCAAAGCGTTTAGGGTATTAAATAGCGCACGGGAAGTATCCCGCAAATCCCTGATATTCTGCACAGCACCCAGTTTGTTTATTACGCCTGTATCAGTAAGGTTGTTATTTGGCCCGTTTGCGGTAAATGAACCGTCTATAGGGTTAAATTTATTACGGCCTATATCCATTATACTTACGCCTATTTTCCAGCCGTAATCCGCACCGGCAGCGGGGTTATCGTTTTTATCATTCTCCGGTTTTATTAAATATTCCGCGCCAATATCCAATCCCAAAGAAGGCAGCGCTTTTTTTAAAAAGCTGCTCACACTTTGGCTATTGCTGTTACCTGTTATCAAATAGGTATCAGAATACATTGCCGCTACGCCGCCCTGGTCAAATATATAGTAGCTTGCGCCGTTTTTTTGTTTTTCAATATAATGCGCCCGGCTTATACTTGCGTATGCACCCGACAGCCCCCGCAGGTACGATAGGGTGATACCGGCGCTTAATGATGACGATTCGGTTTGAAAGATAACACGCGAATAGTTGAAATTTACCTCAGCCCAGGCAGCGCTGGTTAGCGAGCCGCTTAAATAGTTAACAGCATTATTGCTGTGTAAAAAACTTTGCAGGGTGGTTATGGTGTCATTATAATTAAAAGGCAGTGACTGCCCCTGGTTATAGGTACGCAGCCTAAATCCAAGGGCGACCGCGCTTTTATCGTCAATAGCAAAACGTGCATTAAGAAGGTTTGCATCGGCATTTGTGTTAAAATGGCGTTGCTGTAAGCCATTGTTAATAAAAAAACCCGAAGGGTTAGGATTAAGCAGTGAACTGTTGTTAATAACAAATGCATTATTGCTGATGGTTGCCTGTATTGAAAATAAAGTAACATCCCATTTATACGCTGAATTAACAGTAGATGCAGGGTTAGTGTACATGGCGGTGGCACCTGCATAAGGTGAGCCATTTATTGCATGATAGCTTTGGGCCTTTGCCGGCAAAGTTCCAATCAGTACCAGGGTGCAGTTTAATAAGAAATTTATGGTTCGGCCCATGTTTGAATATACTGTTATTTTAATAACCGGAGGTTAAACGCTAAAAAAAGGAAACGTATTGCCTGTGTTTTAAAAGTATAACTGCAAGCAGTAAGTG
>JABDFW010000140.1 GCA_013286305.1 Bacteroidota bacterium | reverse complement strand
TTTAATATGGTTTTCAGCACGATGCCCGGGGGAACTTTACCCGGCAATGGCTGGTTTGCATTTTGCGAATAATTCTCAAAACTTTTCGAACAGCCTGCAGTGAGTATCATGGCGGTAAGAACGATTATGAGAGGAGATTTTAAAGATTTCATATACAATTTTTTACTGTTAATATTTTGATGTTTACTATATTAGAAAACGAGGTTTACATTAACACCATAACTGCGGGTGGTTGGTGTTTGCAGGTCATATTCTAATTGAGTGCCGCCAAACTGTGTACGCCCGGGATACTGGTCAACATCCATATCATGAAATGCTGAAGGGAAGAAATACAGCAGGTTTCTGCCTACAAGAGAAACATTTATCTTATTGAAAGGTGTTTTTTGTACAAGCTTGTCAGGAACCGTGTAGGTAATAACCACTTCGCGCAGTTTAGCGTAAGTCCTGCTCACCGCCATGTGTTGTGCATCGTTATAAAAACTGCTTACAAAGTCCTGTATCCACTGGGTAGCCACTGTATTTGGAGTAAACTGAAGATCTTTATAATTGGTGATCACGCCTGTTACGGGATCGTACTGGATATTGCTTGAGCCGCCTGCTACCTGTACCATATTGCCGCTGAGTATGGGTACGCCGTTTACAATAGCGCCTTTATAACCCGGGTCGCCCCAATGCTGGGATTCATACAAACGGGCAGCGCCAATAATACCTTCAACGGTATTTTCGCCACGGCCGCCCTCAGTAAGCTTGCGTAAAACACGGTCTTGTATTACACCTCCAACCATGCCATCAAACTGGAATGAAAGGCTGAATGCACCATAAGAGAATTTGTTATTTATACCCCATGACCAATCAGGGTCTGCGTGGCCTATATATTGTTGTTTGGGTAAATAGATGGGGAAACCTGATTCGTTAACGATGTTTTTGCCATCCGGTGTTTTTGCTTCAAAATATGCGAATAATTTGTCAACACGGTCGCCAACATGAAAAGGATAGCCACTGCCATTGTCCACTGCTGTTTGGCCGGCAGGAAATGAGCTATAAACTTCTTTATAAGTTGACCAGTTAACCAACACATCCCAACGAAGGCCATTTCTTGATTGTATTGGAGTACCGGATAAAGTAATTTCCCCGCCTGTTCTTTTGGTAGCAAAACCATTGGTTGTAAATGAAGTAAGGCCACTTGCTTCAGACAGGGGCTGAGAATAGATCAATGGGCCGTCCTTGTACTCAAAATAGGTGGCGCTTAAACTAAGGCGATTGTGCAGAAAACGAACATCGGTACCAAATTCATAATTGCTTCTTGAAGATGGTTTGATGGCAGGGTTTATAGAATAAGTAGGTGCACTTACCCCGGTTTGATTGTTATAGCTGGTATAAGTGGAATAGAACGGAGTTGCCAGGCTATAAGAAGGGCCATCGTAAGGCGTATAATAGGAATTACCATAACCGAGCGGGCTGGCAGCGCCTAAGGCCTGGAACGCAGTGCCGATAAAGGCCTGGGTACCGCCGTCTTTAACGTTAACATAAGCGCCCCTAACCTTAAGGAAAGAGATGGCTTTGGGCATAGTTAAGTAATCTGACAATACCGAACTAACTGTAACAGATGGATAAAAGTATGCGTTGTTGCCCACTGGAAAGGCTGATGATTTGTCAACACGGCCGGTGGTAGTAACGGTGAAATATTTTTTATAGGTCAGATCGAAAGAATAATAAGCGCTAAGCATTAAAAGATTGGAAGCGTAGTTGAACGAACGAACTGGTAAAAACGAGTTTGCGAACGTATACACTTCAGGCACTATCAACTGGTTGGTGCTTACATAACTTGATGTATATTTCATATTGCGGGATGAGGCACCACCTACCGCATTTATTGAAAGCCCCGAATTGCCAATATCTTCTTTATTAAAGCTTAACAATAATTCCGTATTGTTTTCATACAGGTCACGCCTGTCCTCGCGGTAGTTACCATGATTATGCTCATCGCCATAAGGGTGTGCCGACCAGGGTTCTTTTTCAGTTCTTAAAACGTCGTAAGTGGTTTCGTTACTGCGCAACATCAGGTTTAAGTTCTTATTAAACTTGTAGGTAAAGGCTGCCCATCCGTAAACATCATTTTTATAATGACCTCTTAACCATTCATAACTCATGAAGTAAGGATTTTGGTAACGTTTGTATTCAACAAAATTTGACTGAATACCTTCTTTACCGGGTTGCCAGTAGTTAATAATATTAGGGTCCTTAACGTTCCAGTCAGCGCCGGTCCAAATATCTACATCGTAAATAACACTATTAGGGCCATACACTACATCCGGAATGTTAGGGGTAAACTGCCTGTTATAATTAATATTGGCTTCAATTTTAAATTTGTCAGAAACCTCGTAGCTCTCTATAAGGTTTACGTCAACGTTGTTTAAGCCTGTGTTGGGCGTGATGCCTGTTTGGCGGCCATCGGTTACCGACATACGGAGGTTAGAGCGGTCAGTTACCGCAGAAAAGTTGATATTGTTGCTGGTTAATAAACCTGGTTGCAAAAAGTTTTGCAGGTTGTTGGCGCCGCGAGCCACCCATGGTGTAGGTTGTATGTGGCTTGTGCGGGTTGGCCCGCCGGGAAACTCGCTATAAGTATATGTTTGCGTAGGATCGTATTTGCCATCGTATTGGGGCAATAACCTTCCGTCTAAGCGTGGCCCCCAAACATCATAATCTTCATCATTAAGGCCGTCAACTGAGTTTCCGTTACTGTTATAATCTCCAAATGCATAAGACTGATAGTCGCCACCTCCATACTGGTTTTGTACTTTTGGTATAGCTATAAAGCCTTTGTTTACCTGGGTGCTGCTGTTTAACTCCACCGTAAAGCCTCTGTTACTTCTTTTGCCTCTTTTAGTTGTAATAAGTATAGCACCATTAATACCCCGGCTGCCATAGAGTGCAGCTGCAGTTGGCCCTTTAAGCACGGTATATGTTTCAATATCATCGGGGCTAATGTTCCATGTATCTGAATTGATAGGAATACCATCTACCACATAAAAATTCAGCGGGTCGCCACGCAACAGTACAACAGGTGTGGCAAGTAACTCCTGGTTAATACCAATGTTTAAGCCTGCTACTTTACCTACAAGTTCGTTCATAGGGTTAGCTTCACGCGCTTTCAACAGGTCATCCCCTTTTACTTCCTGTACAGAATAACCTATTCGTTTCGTCTCTTTTTTAATGCCAAGCGCTGTAACCACCAACTCATTAAGATTTTTGGGAGCTGGGATAATTTGGATCTCAACGTACATATCCCCTGTAATTTTTACTACATTGTCCTGGTAACCAATAAAGCTAATAGCCAAGGCATCCCCTTTTTGGGTTTGAATAGTAAAAGTGCCGTCGTTATCGCTAACAACACTTCTTGAAAGATTTTTGCTGGAAATTGTTGCTCCTGCCACAGAAGTTTTGGTAGCCGCATCTGTAACACGGCCTTTAACCTGGAAATTCTGTGCGTGGAGCAGCAATGTTAAAAAAAAGGCTGCGGCGGTTAGCATACATGCCTTAAAACGAAGGGTAAATTGCTGCTTCATAAACATTTATTTGGTTTAAGGCAGCAAATCTATCGGCAGAATAGATGGACAATAGTGTTAACGCCGTTAACAAAAAGTAAAGTAATTGTAAACTTTATGTGCTTAACAATTACTTAAATTTAGGGTAACTATACTTTATTTAAAATTACTTATATGCAACCCTTTATGCCTTTTTCATTATTGTTCATCAAAAAAGTATATCACCAGCATTTCATAAGCATCATCGCTAAGGCACTTGCTTAAATGCGGTTTGCGGGCATCATAATAAAAACTATCACCCTCTTCAATTACATATTTGATACGGTCAATCGTGTACTCTGCTTTTCCCTTTATCATATAATTAAATTCGTGTGCCTGTGTTGAAACATATCCTTTCCTGGCATTTTTGTCCTGTTTGTATAATACAATATCAATCAGCTTTCCCTGGTGTTTAAAAGAAGTGATGCGGTAATAAAAAGTCCCTTTTGTATATTCTTTTTCAATAGGCTGGTGCTGGTTTGCTTTAATAATAACAGGGCCTGTATTTTCTGAAGTATCAAGTTTGTCAAAAAAATCATTAAGGTCTATATTCAGCGACTTAATAATACTAAGCAACACGGTTAGGGAAGGCACAGTACGGTTGTTCTCAATTTGTGAGATCAATCCTTTTGTTACCCCTACATTTTCAGCCAGTTGTTGCAGGGTTATCATCCCTTCCTTTCTCTTTTCTTTTATCCTATTGCTTATTTGTAATATAATATCATTGCTCATGGTCGCTCTTTAGGTGATAAATATATACAGGAATAAATAAACAGGCATTTTAAATAGGTGTAAAGAATGGGTTGTTAAGAATAGTTCAAGATATTTACCTTAAGTAAAATTTAAGGCTATCTAAAAGTCTTGCCCGGTCATTAGATACATTTATTTTATTCCCGTCAAGTATTTATATATGCTATTTGCTCTTTCAATTTCAGTTTGGGGGGTGTAGTGAAAAGATTTACATCCTTATCTCTCCAACTCTTAAGCATCTGCCAACCTATATTTTGAATACTTGTATCCTCATCTGTCACTGCTATTAATATATCTCCTAACACATACCACTCTCCGTTTCTGCTGTAAAACTTCAAAATTGTTCTTTTGATCTCATAGC
>JABDFW010000139.1 GCA_013286305.1 Bacteroidota bacterium | reverse complement strand
ATGTTCTTTTTTTATACAGTTGATCTTTATTAAAAGTTTTAAAATATTCAAGAGTTCTTTTTAACCCTTCATTCCTGGATACCTGGGGCTCCCACCCCAAAATTTTTCTTGCCAGGCTAATGTCAGGCTGTCGTTGTTTAGGATCATCCTTTGGCAGGGGCTGATATATTATTTTTTGATTTGCGCCTGTTAATTTTAAAATCTCTTCAGCAAATTCCCTAATGGTTATTTCTGAAGGGTTACCAATATTTACAGGCCCGGCATAATCGCTCAACAGTAGCCGGTAAATGCCTTCAACAAGATCATCTACATAGCAGAAGGAACGTGTTTGGCTGCCATCTCCAAATACTGTTAAATCCTCCCCCCTCAAGGCCTCACCAATAAATGCAGGCAGTACCCGGCCATCATTCAAACGCATCCTGGGCCCATAAGTATTAAATATTCTTACGATCCTTGTTTCCAGCCCATGATAAGTATGATATGCCATCGTAATTGCTTCCTGGTATCTTTTAGCTTCATCGTACACGCCTCTTGGGCCAACCGGGTTTACATTACCCCAATAATCTTCAGTTTGGGGGTGCACCGTTGGGTCGCCATACACTTCTGATGTTGAGGCTATCAACATTCTGGCGTCCTTTTCCTTGGCAAGGCCAAGCAGGTTATGGGTGCCCATAGCCCCTACTTTTAGCGTTTGTATAGGTATCTTTAAATAATCTATAGGGCTTGCAGGTGATGCAAAATGCAATATATAATCTAATTGGCCTGATACATGTACAAACTTAGTAACATCATGATGATAGAACTCAAACTCTTTTAACGAAAATAAATGATCAATATTTTGCAGGTCACCGGTGATAAGATTATCCATTCCCACAACATTATAACCCTCTTTTAAAAAACGATCACATAAATGCGAACCTAAAAAACCAGCAGCACCTGTAATCAAAACTCTTTTTTTTCATTTTTTACGGATTAGTTTGTTTTTATGCCAATGCAATAATAAGTAAATCCTTTTTCTAACATGTCTTTGGCATTGTAAATATTTCGTCCGTCAAACAGAATATGTTGGTTCATATTTTCTTTAATCAGTTTCCAGTCTGGCAACCGAAACTCGTTCCACTCAGTTATAAGCAATAAAGCATCCGCATCTTTTACTGCAGATATAGCGTCTTCGGCATAAAATATTTTATATCCCAAAACGTGCTTTGCTTCTTTCATAGCAATAGGGTCATAAGCCTGAATTTTTGCACCCGCAGCTAATAAAGATTCAATGATAACAAGTGAGGGCGCATCGCGCATATCATCGGTATTTGGCTTAAAAGACAAACCCCACACAGCAAAAGTTTTACCCGATAAATTTTCTCCAAAAATTAATTTTATTTTAGAAAACAATACTTTTTTTTGATCCTCGTTTACCTGTTCTACGGCTTCCAAAATCCTGAGATTATGATTAAACGCCTTACCAGTACGCACCAATGCCTTTACATCTTTAGGAAAACATGATCCTCCATAACCAATACCGGGATATATAAACCGGTTGCCAATACGGGGATCGGAACCAATACCTTTTCTTACTTCATTTACATTGGCTCCAACAAGTTCGCAAAGGTTGGCTATATCATTCATGAAAGATATTTTGGTAGCCAGCATGGCGTTTGCGGCGTACTTGGTCATCTCTGCAGAAGGAACATCCATAAATAATATCGGATGGCCATTTAAAACAAAAGGATTATATAATTGCTGCAGCAAGTTGCGTGCAGCTTCAGTTTCAATGCCAATTACAATTCTGTCGGGTTTTAGAAAATCATCTACCGCTGCACCTTCTTTCAAAAATTCCGGATTTGCAGCAACGTCAAACGCTATGGTTTTATTTCTTGCTTCAAGTGCTTTTGCAATAGTAGCTTTTACCTTTTGCGCTGTACCCACAGGTACCGTGCTTTTGGTAACTACTACCAGGTACCCTTGTATGTGTTCGCCTATCGTTTGAGCAACTTTTAATACATATTGCAGGTCTGCACTGCCATCCTCACCGGGTGGGGTACCCACTGCAATAAATATCACTTCTGCAGTACCTATTACTTCATCAAGATTTGTGCTAAACTGCAAACGGCCTTTTAAGGTATTGCGTTCTACTATCCGGTCTAAGCCAGGCTCATAAATAGGCAGAATACCATTTTTAAGGTTTTGAATTTTTTCTTCATTTACATCAACACAAACAACATCAGTCCCAACCTCTGATAAACAAGCTCCAGTAACTAACCCCACATACCCGGTACCAACAATTACTATCTTCATAATATTAGTTAGTTTGAATTAAAAGGCCATTTCAAAAAAATTTTTCATATTTCAGCAACGCAGAGTGGGGGGGAAATTTCGGCAATGATACTTACATATTCCCATAACCCCAAATTTTAAACATATAATTTTTTTTTTCATACTTAAGTAAACATTACCTCATTATAATACGTTCAATATACACTAAGCGTTTACCGGCTTATATTTCAATTTAATAAATTATTTATTTTGGCAATAGTATTATGGAGTTTTTATTGTTTAACCTTTTGTTTAACATTAAATAAATAATAACGATTATCCGGATAAACTGTCAGATATATTTTATTAAATGATTCTTTTTTTTAATAAGTACAGTTGCAAAAGAAAGTTTGCTTAATTAAAAAACTACAAAATTTAAACAAGGGCATAATCAATGCAGAACTGTGCCGGCAAGTAATAAATCATTTCAATAATATAGATTTAAATTATTTTAAACAGGGGCTAATCCTGGTTAGCGCCGGCAACCCCTTTTATTGAAAATATCAGCTGTTTACACAACTGTTTACACAAAAATAATCCCTGTTATAATTCGTGGTTGTGCAAAAAGCTTTATGTTTATAATAAATGACCGGCTAGTTTATGAAAAATAAAATATTGCTTCTCTTTTCAATTATTTATACAAGCACTGTTTACGGGCAGCAGGCAAAGCCTTATCATTCAGCCTATGATGACAGCACTTTGCGGCTAACAGGCCCGCAAACATTAATGCCTTACAACAGGTTGATACAGTCTGCAGGAAAAGTGATCACTTACGGCAACCCTCAATTGGAGAACCACAGTTTAGACCTTGCCGTTTTACCTGGTAAAAAAGAAATAGCTGTTGAGGACAGGTATGGTATTGCCATACTTGATGTTAAATCACAACAAATAAAATACCAGTGGGCTTTTGGTGATGACACCGCTTACCGGGGGATGATGAGTACTTATTCCGGCATTAAATGTTTCAGCTATAATGAAAGCACTTATATAACATGGGGAGCATCAGGCCGTAGCAGCAAATCTGCAATTATGATAGCGGAAGTGGATAAAAGCGGTATTAAAAATGTAACTTCTGTTCAATGCAAAACAGTATCAACTGCAGCCTTTGCTTTGCCCAACGAAATAGTTGTTCAATTTGAATCGGGCATACCCTATTTGTATGTTGTATTAAATGGCAATGACCAACTGCTTAAAATAAGATTTACAGATAAGCAACTAATTTGGACGGCGCCAACAGGGGTTGCACCATTTGGCTTACGCATTATTCAAAACAAAGCATATGTTACAAACTGGGCAGGGCCGGTTGTGACTGACACTAACAAGGAAAGCGCCGGCGTACCCTGGGGCCTGGCATATACAAACCCGGTAACAGGCGCCACGGCCCAGGGCAGTTTGTCAATAATAGATATACAAACCGGATCGCATTTGAATGAATTGCAGCTTGGCCTGCATCCTAATGCAATAATCAACAGCCCTGATAACCGTTATTTATATATAAGCAATGCCAACAGTGATTATGTAAGTGTAGTTAATGTACAACAGGAACGGGTTACTGATTCAATAAACGTTGGGTTATTTTCAAAGTATTATGCATATTATGGAAGCAGCCCCAATGCCCTGCTGATAGATTCCGCAGGTACAAAATTATATGTTGCCAACGGAATGGATAATGCGCTGTGTGTTGTACACCTCGGCAATAGTGTATCTTCCGGGGGAACCGGAAAAACCGGGATACAAGGTTATATACCCACAGAAGCTTACCCTTCAGGCATTGTTCTGCTTGATCATCATTTGTATATTACCAATCTTGAAGCCACAGGTGCACGGGTTTTATCTTTTGCAGGTAACGATTTTAAGGATATAAAATACCCCGGTACGCCACTTATAAATGGCTATACCATTCACAAGCAATTAGCATCGGTAAGCATTATTCCTGTTCCGGGTGAGGGTGAGCTAAGTGCTTACACAGAAAAAGTAAAAAAGCTTAGCTTGTTTTACCGGATAGCCTTAACCAACCAGCCGCCCGTAAAAAATGCCGCGCCACAACCTGTGCCGGGCAGAATAGGGGAACCTTCTGTATTTAAACATGTTGTTTATATAATAAAGGAAAATAAAACCTATGACCAGGTTTTTGGGGATATACAGGCAGGCAACGGAAACAATGGCTTATGCATTTATGGGGACAGTGTTACACCCAACCAGCATAAGCTTGTAACGGATTTTTCTTTAATGGATAATTATTATGCATCCGGTAAATCGTCAGCAGAAGGGCATCAATGGGCTGATGCGGCAATGGTTTCAGATTATATTGAAAAAAGTGTGCGTGCCTGGTTCAGGAGCTACCCGCACAGGCAGGAAGATGCACTGGTGTATAACAAAAATGGGTTTATTTGGAACAATGCACTTGATCATGGAAAAAAGGTACGCATTTATGG
>JABDFW010000138.1 GCA_013286305.1 Bacteroidota bacterium | reverse complement strand
CTACAGTTATGTGGGCCGTAAACTTAAAAAACGCGAATACCGCCAATTGTGGATCGCCCGTATTAACGCAGCCGTTAGGGAAGAGGGTATTACTTACAGTGAGTTTATTAATAAGCTAAGCGTAAAGGGCATTGATATTAACCGCAAAGTGCTTGCTGACCTGGCGATGAATGAGCCTGCCAGCTTTAAAGCGCTTGTTGAATCAGTTAAATAATGCACAAGTTGCATAAGCATATTTAAACCAGGGGGAAGTAACCCTTGGTTTTTTTTATGTGGTTGTGTGTAAACCTATACTTTTGTACCGCAAAAACCTTTAATCATTCAAATTAACTAACCCACAGGGATGAATAATAGCTACACCGACCTGGTGAAACAAACTTTCCACTTTCCCCAGGATGATTTTGATGTTGACGATAACGGTTACCTGCAGTTTAATGATCTTGATATTAAGAGTTTGATTGATAAGTATGGAACGCCCTTAAAGCTGTCGTACCTGCCAAAAATAGGTTCGCAGATAAAGAAAGCAAAAACGATGTTTGCCAATGCCCTTAAAAAGCATAAGTATGAAGGCAAATACTTTTATTGCTACTGCACCAAAAGCTCTCATTTTTCATTTGTGGTGGAAGAGGCCCTGAAGAGCGATATTCATTTAGAGACCTCGTATGCATACGATATTGAAATAATCAATAAGCTTTACCAGAAAAGAAAGATAACAAAGGATACGTTTATTATCTGCAACGGGTTTAAGCAAAAGCCTTACACATCCAGAATAGCAAGGCTTATTAATACAGGGTTTAAAAATGTTATCCCAATTCTTGATAACAAAGAAGAGCTGCTTAATTATAAACGAAGCGTGAGGCAACCATTTAAGTTAGGCATACGGGTGGCAGCAGAAGAAGAACCCAATTTTCCTTTTTATACTTCACGGCTGGGCATAAGGGCTAAGGATATATTGGAATTTTACGTTGATGAAATAGAAGGCAACGAACATAAGTTTCAATTAAAGATGCTCCATATCTTCCTGAATAAGGGGATTAAAGATGATATATATTACTGGAGCGAACTGAACAAGATCATTAACCTTTATTGCCAGCTAAAAAAGATATGCCCCGAACTGGATTCAATAAACATTGGCGGCGGATTTCCTATAAAACACTCCCTTGGTTTTGAATACGACTACCAGTTTATGATAAACGAGATAGTGGGCAACATAAAAAAGGCATGCAAACGCACAAAAGTGCCCATGCCAAATATTTATACTGAATTTGGCAGCTATACGGTAGGGGAGAGCATGGCGCATATTTACAGCGTTATTGCACAAAAAATGCAGAACGACCGCGAGATATGGTATATGATAGATTCTTCTTTTATTACCACGCTGCCGGATACATGGGGCATTGGTGAGAAATTTCTTTTACTGCCTATCAATAAATGGGATAACGATTACCAGCGCGTGGTGCTTGGCGGCCTTACCTGCGACAGCCATGATTACTACGATTCGGAAGAGCATATTAACGAAGTGTTCCTGCCCAAACTGGAACACATAAAAAATACAGGCGATTCGCCCAACGCAGAGCCTTTATATGTTGGCTTTTTTCATACAGGCGCCTACCAGGACCAGATAAGCGGCTATGGCGGTATAAAGCACTGTTTAATACCATCACCCAAACACATTGTTGTTGGGTATGATAAAAACGGCAAGCTTGTTGACTGGGTGTATGCTAAAGAACAAACGGCCCAAAGCATGCTGAAGATACTTGGGTACACGTAAATGCGTCAGGACGTTTTGATCTTTGCCACTTCTTCTAAACCCAACTCCTTAATAGATATTTCGCGCATTTCAACCTTGCGCACTTTTCCGGTGATCGTGACAGGGAAAGAATCAACAAACTTCCAGAACTTAGGAATTTTATAATGGGCAATTTGTGTTTCGCAAAAAGCCTGCAATTCTTCTATGGCAATACTTACACCCGGTTTCAATTTTACCCATGCCATCACCTCCTCACCAAATCTTTCATCAGGCACGCCTATTACCTGCACATCAATAATGGCTTCATGGGTATATAAAAATTCTTCTATCTCCCTTGGTGAAATATTTTCGCCGCCACGTATGATGATGTCTTTTATTCTTCCTGAAATATTAATGTACCCTTCATCATCCATAATGCCAATATCACCGGTGTGCATCCAGCCTGCCTCATCCAGCACAGCGGTAGTAGCCTGCGGATTGTTCCAATATTTAAGCATGACTGAATAACCACGTGTGCACAGCTCGCCTGTAGCGCCGCGTTTGGTAACAAACCCGGTTTCGGGGTCAATGATCTTTATTTCCAAATGATCCTGCACGGTACCCACAGTGCTGACCTGTTTTTCCAGGGGCGTGCCTATTTGTGTTTGTGTTGATACCGGTGATGTCTCAGTCATGCCATAACAAATGCTTACTTCGCGCATATACATTTTGCTTTGCACCTGTTTCATCACTTCAACGGGGCAGGGCGAGCCTGCCATTACACCTGTGCGTAAAGAGGTAAGGTCGTATTTAGCAAAATCCGGTAACTGCAATTCGGCTATGAACATTGTGGGTACACCATACAGGGAAGTGCAATGCTCTTTTTCAACTGCCTGTAAAGTAAGCTGGGGGTCAAAGCCTTCGGCGGGTATTACCATGCAGGCGCCTGTTGAGGTACAACACAAATTACCGATGACCATACCAAAACAATGGTAGAAAGGTACCGGGATGCATACCCTGTCGTTCTCGGTGTATTTTAAACGCCTGCCGATAAAATAGCCATTGTTTAAAAGATTGTGATGGGATAAAGTAACACCCTTTGGAAAGCCGGTTGTGCCGGAAGTATATTGAATATTTACAGGGTCGTCAAACTGAATCTTGCTCTCAATGGCGATTAACTCATCATTTGAAATTGCATCAGCCTCTTTTAAAAAATTATCCCAGTCCCTGTCTAAATAAATTACTTTTTTAAGCTCTGTACAACGCTCTCTCACATCTTCTATCATTGCCTTATAGTCGCTTGTTTTATAAGTAAGCGCAGATATCAAAACACTAACCTCTGATTGGTTTAAAACAAACAGCAGCTCAGACGAACGGTATGCAGGGTTGATGTTTACCAATATAGCGCCGATGCGCGCCGTAGCATATTGCAATACCACCCACTCATAGCGGTTGGGCGCCCATATACCCACCCTGTCGCCTGTTTTTACTTGCAGCGCAAATAGGCTTTTTGCAACTGTTTCTGTTTGTCTTTCAAATTCTTTATAAGATGCCCTGTAATTTTGGGTAATGCATACCAGTGCATCGTTATGGGGAAACCTGGCTGCGGTGGCTTTAAGGTTTTGCCCGATAGTTTCGCCCAAAAGCGGTGTGGACGAAACACCGTTCACATACGACAATTTTGCAATCATGCCCTAATTTAGGGCATGCCGGGCAATTTATCAACTATCTCTTTTTCTCTGTCGAATATACAGGCTGTAAGAAACACGCTGTTTCCGGTAATCCTGACCCAAAACATATTAGCACCAATTATGTAGAACGTCAAAACCTGACAATTAGAATGAGTAACAGACGGTTTACAAGGCTTACCAATGCTTTCAGCAAAAAGATAGATAATCATTGCCATGCACTTGCTTTACACTTTGTTTACTATAATTTTGTAAGGCAGCATAAAACATTAAGGGTTACGCCTGCTATGGCTACAGGGCTAACAAAAAGATTCATGAGTATTGAAGATATTATTCGTCTCGTAGATTAAATATTATTTTTTATGAAAAAACAGAGAATTCAAATTTTAACACCCATAATAGTCATAGCATGTTTTATGATTTACACTTGGTATAATATTCTATTTACCGAATATGGAGCTACTTGGCGGCACTATATCGGTCTTGTGTTTTTCTTATTGTTAGTATTTTTGTTCTTTAAGAATTATATCAAAGCAATGGTAGCCACAGGCATTTTTCTTCTACTTGCAACTTTTAACGCTTTGGCAATTACAGTAGCCATAACAACAAGTAGTGTCGCATTTCTTTCAATGTCAACACCCCCTGTTCAACTTTTATCATTAGGAATTTTTATAATTTATTTTATTTTAAATATGGATTCATTGATTGAAATGTATCTTGACTACAAAGAAGCAAAAGACCTTAAAAATAAAAATTCAAACTGAGACACTATCTCTTTTTTCTCTTCAAAATTCAAGATCCCGTGTTCGATATTCATCCGTACAACTTTACGCCAATGACATCGTTTTTGTACGGATATGCCCTTATAAAAAATAGAAAATGAGCAACCAGACCCCGAGGGTTTTTAAAACCCTCGGGGTCTATCGAAATATTGTTCTTCTTTTCTTCAATGTTCATAATCGCTCCTTGTTCGTTATTCAAGCCCTTGAGTTATGGCAACAACAAGCCAGGTACGCAGGTACGTTACAAAATGTTACGCATGAAGGGTGTTTTTGCAGCCGCCTCACCCTAAATCCCTCTCCTCGCGGCAGAGGGACTTTGCGAAGAAACCTTTTTATTATGCGAGCCACGATTCCTTGCTCCTTGTTCGTTATTCAAGCCCTTCAGTTATGGCAACACGGGATAAGGTGAGGGGTTACTTCACATCCCGCATTTGGCGGGATCACGCATGAAGGGTGTTTTTTCACCAAATTCTTCCAACCAGTCAATCGCGGCGCTCTCTCTTTACCAGTCAACTTTTATCCACCAGTCTTACACTTATACACCAATGACAACGTTTTTGTAAGATTATATTGTCTGAACCACGATTTGGGTGGATTGATAGCCTGCCAGACTTCGTCATTCAGGCGAGGATTATGAGGATTGAAGAAAGCCTGATGCTACATGCTATAAGCCCAGAA
>JABDFW010000137.1 GCA_013286305.1 Bacteroidota bacterium | reverse complement strand
CCGCGTACCCCTGGAAGTCGGTACCTGTAAAGCGGATAGTACCCGTTGAAGCAGAAGTACTGTTACCAACCTTTACACCGCCCCTGAAGGTTATATTACCATCATTGGCGCCAAACATGGCAGAGGTTACTCCATTACTTAATAATCTTGGCTATCAAAATACGGCGATTGGAAGCCAGGCCTTATATTCTTCTGTCAATGGCAGCTTTACAGTAAATGGTATAGGCAACACAGCGTCAGGCTTCCAGGCATTATATTACAACAACCCGGGAAATTACAATACAGCAAACGGCTTCGGTGCGCTTTTTGATAACGTAACAGGCAATTATAATACAGCTGTTGGTACCGATGCCTTGAGTTCTGTTTCAAGCGGATCATTTAATGTGGGGATAGGATACCAGGCAGATCTGGATACCTCCGTGCATAACAGCATTGCAATAGGCGCTAATGCGCGCACACATGCCAATAATGAGGCTGTGATAGGGAATAGTGGAACTGTTGACCTTTTAGGCCCTATATATGTTATAGTAAGTGATGGGCGTTTTAAAAAAGATATAAACGAATATATACCCGGCCTTGATTTTATCAAATCCCTGAGGCCTGTTAGTTACCAATATAAATCTTATGAGCTGCAAAAGTTTTTATTGCAGAACGACGCCAAAAAGCTTGCTAATATAAAACCTTCTGACTATACAGAAGCAGAAAGCAAAGTACACCTGGGCTTTATAGCCCAGGATGTGGAAAAACTAATGAATGAAAAAGGCTATAAAGGCAGTATGGTAAAAAAACCAGCCACTGCAAACGATAATTACGGCCTTGCCTACAGCGAATTTATAGCCCCAATGGTTAGGGCTATGCAGGAACTCTCAACGCAGAATGATTCTTTGAAACAAACGGTAAACAACCAGCAGAAAATAAATGCCGGCCTGCAACAACAGTTAGGCGATTTAAAAGCGCTTGTATTAAGCATGCAGCAAAAACAGGAACAATGCAGCCCCTGCAATGCCGCAAACGTAACAACACAAACGCATAGCACAACCATTACGGATGGCGCTTCATTAGAGCAAAATACACCAAACCCTTTTACAAATACTACCACCATCGGTTATACACTGCCGCAAAAATTTAGTAATGCGCAAATAATGATAACCGATAAAAACGGCAAAACATTAAAGCTGGTAAATGTTTCGGGCAGCGGCAAGGGCAGCCTGAATGTAAATGCATCAGTACTTGCTTCGGGGGCGTACTATTATTCACTGTTGGTTGATGGCAAGCTTATTGGCACTAAGCAAATGGTATTGGCGAGATAAGATATAGTCATTGGGTCATTAAGTCAGTAAGTCATTAAGGAGTTGATAGATGATAGTTGACAGATAACAGATTGAGGAAGACCTAAGAATTAAGTTGATGATTGACACAAGAAAACACATTTGAGAGGTACGATGATACTGGTAATTAGATTTAATTATTGCAAATATAGAACCCTCCTTTATGAACAAGGTATCCAATCACATAATTATTCTTTTTTGCATTATGCTGCTTTATATAAATACAAACGCGCAGAATACTTTCCCTGGCAGTGGCAGCGCAGGTATTGGCACTGTTTCGCCCAATGCATCATCTGCACTTGATATTACATCAACCACGCAGGGGATATTGATTCCCCGGATGACAACCGCCCAGCGAAATGCCATTGTAACCCCGGCAAAAGGGTTATTGATATTTCAGACCGATGGAACGGCTGGCTTTTTTTATTACAATGGAACAGCATGGAAGGCAATTGCAAATGGGGGGGTCAATGCAGCACTCTCTAATCTTGGCGCTACTGCTATAGATTCAAGCCTGGTGCCAAAACTTGACAATAACTACGATCTCGGAAACAACGCTATTAAATGGCGCAGTGCTTATTTGTATAAAATGAATTTTGCTGATGCTACTACCCAAACTACAGCTTTTGTGCCCTATACACCGGGCACAGGCATTAGCATTGCAGGCAATACCATTACAAACACAGCGCCGGATATTGTGGTGGCCATAACACCTTTTAATGGCTTATCGGTAACAGGCAGCTATCCTAATTTTAATATTGGCAACGTTGCAACGCCGTGGTTTACTACAGGCAATGCAGGCACAGATTCATCAGTAAATTTTATTGGCACTACGGACGCAATGCCCCTACTTGTAAAAGTAAACAATATAACAGCCGGTGAGCTTGATACATCAGGCAACGTGCATTTAGGCATCGCGGCAGGACTGTCAGGCACAGGTTATAGCAATATTGCCATTGGCAAAAACGCTTTGCAAACATATAATGGAGGGGAATTAGTTGCAATTGGCGTAAATAGCCTTGCAAACGATGTTTCCGGCATTTGGAATACAGGCGTTGGTTCTTTTACACTTAAAAACCATAAAACAGGGGGTTATAATACTGCTATTGGTTATGCGGCTTTGAATGATGACATTTCAGGAATATCGAACACAGCTATCGGTGCATTTTCTTTGTATAATAACGCCACTGGATTACATAATACAGCCATTGGCACCAACTCACTCTTAAACAACGCAACCGGAAGCTATAACGCAGCTTTAGGCGCTGAAGCACTCTATTCGAATACATCCGAAAGTTATAATACGGCCGTAGGCGCAAACAGTTTGAAAAACAATGGCAACGGAGCCTCGGGCCCCACCCAAGCCACGAGAAACACCGCGGTGGGCGAAGAAGCCATGTTCACCAACACCACTGGTTTTTACAATACGGCGGTGGGTTCCTCCTCAATGTTTTACAATACAACAGGCGCCGACAATACCGCCATAGGTTTGGACGCACTTGAAGTAAACACAGCCGGCAACGACAATACCGCGGTAGGCATTGCATCACTGGGTGCAAACGTTACCGGTAATTTTAATACCGGCTCGGGCTCGCGCTCCCTCGCAGCCAATACCTCCGGTGTTGAAAATACAGCAGCTGGTTATTCGTCACTATATACTGATTCAACCGGAAGTTATAACACTGCCGCTGGCGCATATTCCCTGTATATGAACAATGGTAGCTACAACACTGCCTATGGTCATTCTGCCCTTTACTCAAACACATCCGGCACCTTTAACACAGCAACCGGCAAGGATGCACTTTACACCAATACAACCGGCAGTTATAATACCGCGGATGGCAAGGGTGCCTTGGCCACTAATAATACCGGGGCGTCGAATACCGCTGTTGGCTACACCGCCCTCTATTTTAATGCCGCAGGAAGCCACAACACAGCCACGGGGTACCAGGCGCTTTTTAAAAACACGGCCAACAATAATACGGCAAACGGCGACAATACCCTTTATTTCAATACGAGCGGCAGCGGCAATACAGCAGGCGGAGCCGAAGCACTTTATACCAACACATCAGGAGGCGATAACACTGCTAATGGCATTAATTCGCTTTTTAGCAACACAACGGGCGCGGCTAACACAGCTAACGGCGCTTACACCCTTCCCAATAATATTGCAGGCAGTGAAAATACCGCGGATGGATACCAAGCACTCGAAAATAACAGTAATGGAAATTATAATACGGCAAACGGCTACGAGGCCCTTATGTCCAATGTTACCGGGTCAGATAACACCGGGATAGGATACAAAGCTGATGTTAAAGGAAATAGTTCTAACTCTGTTGCCATAGGTAATTTGGCCGCAGTAAATGTTAGCAATGCCTGTGAAATTGGTAATGGCGCTACCACCTTGATTGGCGGAAATGTTGGATGGAGCACTTTAAGCGATGGAAGGTTTAAAAAAAATATACAAAACAATATTCCGGGCTTAAATTTCATCACACAACTTAAACCGGTTAGCTACACTTTCGATGTGAAGGGTTTTAACAAATTTTCGGGCGTAGATGAAAAACTAAAACAGGCTGACAGCCAGCAAAGCAGAACCAGCGGCCCAAACCCGCATTTAAATAGCATCATGGATGCGGCCATAAGCCAAAAAGAAAGTATCATCTATACTGGCCTTATTGCACAGGATGTAGAACAGGCGGCTAATAAAATTGGCTATAACTTCAGCGGCATACACAAACCACAAAATGATAAGGATAACTACAGCCTCGATTACAGCAGCTTTGTAATGCCTTTAATTAAAGCAGTGCAGGAGTTATCCGCAGCCAATACTTCCAGGCAACAACAGATTGATTCACTCAAAAATATAACCGTAAATCAACAACAAATAAATACCAGCCTGCAACAACAGTTGAACGACTTAAAATCCCTCGTTTTATCGCTGCAGCAATGCAGCCCGTGCAGCGCAGCGAATACATCAATTCAAACGTACAATACAACACTTACCGGCGGTGCATCGCTTGAGCAAAATGTACCCAATCCATTTACCCGCAGTACAACCATTGGTTATACATTGCCACAACAATTTGGGAGTGCCCAAATAGTAATAACAACCAACACGGGGGTAACACTGAAAGCTGTAACTGTTTCAGGCAGTGGAAAGGGTGTTTTAAATGTTGATGCCGCTACATTGGCCTCGGGGGCATATTATTATTCACTTGTAGTTGATGGCAAATTGATTGACACAAAACAAATGGTATTAGCGAGGTAGGATATAGCCATTGGGTCATTAAGGAGTTTACGGATGATAGTTGACAGATGACAGAAGGAAAACAGAGAGGCATAATTGATACTGGTAGTTAGATTTAATTATTTCAAAAATATAGAGCCCACCTTTATGAACAAGATATCCACTCACACAATTTTCCTTATTTGTTTTACACTGCTTTGCATAAATACAAACGCGCAGAATATTTTTCCGGCAACAGGCAAAGTTGGTATAGGTACTGCTACGCCCGTAACGTCGCTGCAGGTTAATGGGGCCAGCACGCTTGGTTCTTTAGTGAATTATGCAAACATTGATTCCATAGGCAATTTAACTTTTACCGGTACCGCCTTTTATAAGGTTAGTGCTAACAAATACATGTTCAGGTACACAGGTACACAAGCTTATGGCCTTTTTTTTAACATTACCAATACCCGCTACGAACTACGCGACAGTAATGGAGTAACCTCTGCCATGTTTGGCGCCAATGATGGTAATATAACCTTCAGGGGCGGTGTAAAGGTTGGTAACAGTACTTCTGCTGTTGCCGGCAATATACGCTGGAACGGCACTGACTTTCAGGGTTATACGG
>JABDFW010000136.1 GCA_013286305.1 Bacteroidota bacterium | reverse complement strand
TTTTTTTTCTATAAAGCCAATCATCAATTTGTTGTTGCTTTTCTTTTTGAGTTCGATCGGTTACTTTTACCTTTTGCAAGCTATCTTCAAGCTGTATCTTTCTTAATAATTCTTTCCAGTTTTTAATATATGGTGTACCATTTACCTTACCGTCTATTGAATAAACTTCTGCTTTAGTAATTATGTATGCAACCCCAAAACTTGGAAGGTTAATAGTGGCGGAAGTGCCATCTTTACCCCTATCAATATTTACAGCGTATTGTCCAAAAGGAGTTGTTTGCGTCTAAGCTGAAATAAAGCTTTCATCTATCGTTCCCCCCGACAATAAGTTTGTTGTGTAGCTAACAGCCGGAAAAGTTATCAATTGCTGCCCCTCTATAAGAAACCCACAATAATTTTCTGAATAGGTTAATAAAATGGGCTTATTAATACGCTTCATCCTTTCGCCTTGTGCTTCTATATAAGAGTTCCCAATAAGTGTTAAATACGACTGCCCAAAGGAACATATATTGAACAATAATAGTGGAATAAGAATAATTTTTTTCATAGAGTTATGGTTGGCTTTTTAAAATAACAGTCAGGAAGGTAATCAAAACTACAAAACAGGTCTTTTATGACCTAAAATACTTTGATGTTATAATTCAGTTTCGCAGAGTCAAGTAAAGCTGCTATGATATTTTTTTAAAGGATTTCGGTAAAAATTGTCGTTCGTATCTAAAGGGAAAAGGTTTTTCTTTTCCCCGTTCTTCGGAGTGTTCGGCAAAAATGCACGACCGCTATTCGTATGAGTTGGCGAAGCTCGCTGTGAATTTTATGTGAAAGCCAACCCAATGTTTGGGCTCTGGAATTGAAAGACAAATGGCGAAATAAAGCTATAGATTAACAGGCAGGACTTTTATAAAACCGTAAGGGAGGAATAGGATAGTGGCGACAATATTTAGCTTATTTATACGCTGTAATGTTTACTGTTTTTACTTAGCATGCCTACAATTAGTTTGGAATTATTACAGGATCATGACATATAATTGCCAAAATTTTTTAGAAGAAGTAGAATCTATTCCATCCCTCACTTCTTCCAAAACTGTCTCAAATCCAGCGTATAATGGTATTCGTTGTTTACTTCAAGTGGTGGCGCATCGCAGGCAAATGGTTCGCGGTTTGGCTGAATATAATGTTCCACCATTGATAAATATGGCCGTGGCTGTAGAACGCCCTGGGTATGTGCCGTATTGGTAAAGCGGCTTATACGCCTGCTTTCTGCTTCATAACTGTTAACGGGGTAGGTATCGTAACTTCTTCCGCCGGGATGCGAAACATAATAAGTACATCCGCCAATAGAACGGTTATTCCAGGTATCAATCACATCAAAAGTAAGCGGAGTATCTACACCAATGGTTGGGTGCAAAGCAGACGGCGGTTGCCACGCCCTGTAGCGCACACCGCCCACATATTCTTCTTTTGTTTGTGTTTCATTTAATGGCACTCTGTAACCATTGCAAAGCAATACATAACGGGCGTTGTTGATGCCTTTTAGCTTAACCTGCACACGCTCCAGCGAAGAGTCAACAAACCTTGCAGTACCGGTCCTGCTCATCTCCTCGCCCAGCACATGCCACGGCTCGATACCCATACGTATTTCCAGTTCAATATCCTGCAGTTTTACTACGCCGTAATGCGGAAAACGAAATTCAAAGAACGGATCAAACCAGTTTAGCTGAAAGGGGTAACCGGCATTGTTAAGGTCAGCCACGATGGCTTTCATATCCTGCTGAACATAATACGGGTACATGAATTTATCATGCAGTTCAGTACCCCAATGCACCAGCGGATGTTTGTAGGGCTTATTCCAAAACATCGCAATCAACGAACGTATCAGCAGCATTTGCAGCAGGCTCATTTGTTTATGTGGCGGCATATCAAAAGCCCTGAATTCTAATATCCCTAAACGGCCGGAGGATGTATCGGGAGAATATAATTTGTCAATACAAAATTCTGAACGGTGTGTATTGCCTGTGATGTCTGTAAGCAGGTGCCTGAATAGCCTGTCAACCAGCCAGAAAGGAATAAACCCTTTTTCCGGCACCTGGCTGAATGCAATTTCCATTTCATACAACTTTTCATCCCTTGCTTCATCAATTCGCGGCGCCTGGCTTGTTGGCCCGATAAAGGAGCCTGAAAAAAGATAAGATAAGCCCGGGTGGTGCTGCCAGTAGGTGATAAGGCTTCTTAAAAGATCGGGCCTGCGTAGCAAAGGGCTATCCGAAGGGGAAGAACCGCCAATGGTAATATGGTTGCCGCCGCCTGTGCCGCTGTGCCGCCCATCCACCATAAATTTATTGGTGCCTAAGCGGGAGAGATATGCCTGCTCATATAAAGTACCGGTGTTGTGTAATAGTTGCTGCCAGGTGTTGGCAGGGTGGATATTCACTTCTATCACACCGGGATCCGGCGACACTACGAGCCTTTCCAGCCGGTGGTCTCTTGGCGGCTCGTAACCTTCTATCCTTACCGGCATATTCAATCTTGTTGCGGTGGCCTCAACAGAGGCTACAAGATCAAGGTAATGTTCCAGGTACGGGATAGGCGGAAAAAACACATGTATTATGCCCTCCCTTGCTTCCACTGAGAGGGCCGTTTTAATAACATCCACTTCAAATGTCAGCTTCGTTTCTTCTTTTTCTTCTTCCTTTTTTTTGGGGAGGATGGATTTGTTTTTAACAGGTTCATCCATTACCATTTGCGGTGCTGTTGTTTCGCGCATTGGCGGATGCCAGGATATTATCCCATACCGTGATGAAATAGAATCGTGGTAATTGCCCAATGCCGGTAATTCTTCAAACTGGCTGCGTTCCGGTTGTTGTTCCACTGTTTCTTTTGCAGCAGGGATGGTATCTAACGGCAGCCGAAGCCCTATGGGCGAATTGCCGGGTATAAGAAAAAGATGATCACGCTTAAATATCCATTTGCAGCTTCTCCATGCATTGCCCCAGTGGTTCCATTCAAGCGGTAACACATACCCGGCGGCCTCATCAAGCCCTTTATCTAATAATTGGGTTAGGGTACGTCTTTCAAGCGAATCTTTCAGGTTTTTTTTCAGCGGGTCAACATTAACGGGCAGTTTTCCTTCCGTCCATAAAAAATAAAATACATCTTCATAAGCGGTGGTAACATTGTTAACACTTACGCCAAGGTACATGGCCAGCTCATAGGCAAATGCCTGTGCATCTTTTTGTGTAGAAATGCGCCATGTTTTTTCATGGGCTATAAGGTTAACATTCCGCCAAACGGGGTAACCATCTTTGCGCCAGTATAAACCATATTGCCAGCGCGGCAAGGGCTCGCCGGGGTACCATTTGCCCTGCCCGTAATGCAGCATGCCATTTGGCCCGAATTTTTTGCGCAGGCGGAAAATAAGGTCGTGGGACAGCATACGTTTTTCTTTGCCATCGGCAGCGGTATTCCACTGGTCAGACTCCATATCATCAATGGAAACAAAAGTGGGCTCTCCGCCCATGGTTAACCTTACATCGCCTTTAAGCAGGTCTTCATCTACTTTATAACCCAATGCTTCAATGGCTGTCCATTGCTCTTCTGTATAGGGTTTGGTAAACCGCGGGTCTTCATGTAAACGGGTTACCGTATTACTGAACGAAAAGGTTGTTTCGCAATCGTCGGTGGAACCAACTACGGGCGCAGCGCTAACATAATCAGGCGTGCAGGCAAGCGGTATATGGCCCTCCCCTGCAAAAAGCCCTGAAGTGGGATCAAGCCCAATCCAGCCTGCGCCGGGAATATATACTTCTGTCCATGCATGCAAGTCGGTAAAATCTGTTTCAGGGCCTGAAGGGCCATCGAGCGATTTAACGTCGGCAGTTAGCTGAACGAGGTACCCTGATACAAAACGGGCAGCCAAACCCAAATGCCTTAATATTTGCACCAGTAGCCACGCAGAATCGCGGCAGGAACCTAAAGCCCGGGACAGCGTTTCTTCGCAGGTTTGCACACCTGCTTCCATGCGGATAGAGTAGGCAATATCTTTATTCAGGCGCTGATTAAGTGCAACTAAAAAATCAACGATACGTATTTTGGTGGTGCGGTCAACCGCTTTCAGCCATTCGGTTAGCAACGGCCCATTTTCTTTTATCTCCAGGTAAGGAATTAGCTCTTTTGCTAGCTGGCCTTCATATTTAAAAGGATAGTAATCTGCATATTCTTCTACAAAAAAATCAAACGGGTTAATTACGATCATATCCGCTATCACCTCAACCTCAATTGTTAGTTCCTTTGTTTTTTCGGGGAATACCACGCGTGCCTGGTAATTGCCAAAAGGGTCCTGCTGCCAGTTAATGAAATGGTCTTTGGGAGTAATTTTGAAAGAATACGCTTCTATTGGTGTTCTTGAATGAACGGCAGGCCGTAGCCTGAAGATATGTGGTGATAGAGAAACATACCTGTCGTACTTGTAACTTGTCCTGTGATTGATCGCTACCTTTATTGCCATACAGTTAGATTAATAGTATTATGGCATGCAATCAAAGGGGTAAGATAACAGATTTTTTTCGTTTTTTAAAAAGCAAATTCAGTATGCTTTATTTTCCGGTAAAAAACGGTTTTCGTTTTTCTAAAAAGGCGCTTGTCCCCTCAATCATATCCGCCGTTCCAAAGCATTTACCAAACTCGTCAATCTCCGTTTCAAAGCCATTTTTAGTTGAATCAAATACTGCGTTTGCAGCGGTAATACACCCAGCCAGGGCATGGGGTGCTTTACTGTTAATGACGGCCAACAGGGATTTTGCTTTAATTAATAATTCCGCCTGCGGAACCACATAGTTCACCAGCCCATATTGTAATGCGGTATTGGCATCTATCATTGCCCCGGTCATCAATAATTCCAGCGAACGCCCCTTGCCGATCAGTTGCGTTAAACGCTGTGTTCCGCCGTAGCCTGGTATCAGCCCCAGGTTTACTTCGGGCTGGCCAAATTTTGCATTATCGGATGCGATACGAAAATGGCAGCTCATGGCAAGTTCGCACCCTCCACCTAAAGCAAAGCCATTAACACAGGCAATAACAGGTTTGGGAGAGTTTTCGATTTTAAAAAAGATACCCTGTCCTTTTTTTGCCATTGCTTTTCCATCTTCCGGGCTTACGCCAACAAATTCGCTGATGTCAGCCCCTGCCACAAAACTTTTTGGG
>JABDFW010000135.1 GCA_013286305.1 Bacteroidota bacterium | reverse complement strand
CCCCTTCGCTCATGGTAGCAAACCAATAAAGTTAAGAACGATATCCGTATGGTTTACCAAACGTCATTCCCGCTGCAAAATAAAATACGGTTCCGTTTCTGTATTACGGGTTTTAGGGTTTAAAAATGGCAGCGTTAATAAGCTTACATGAAAGCCCTGCCCGGTGTACAGTATTTTATAATTCGTTTTGTTTAGCGAATCCAGGCCTTTTGCAGTAGTAAGCAAAAAATCGTTTGTTTTTAAAGAATCTGTATTGCCAACATGTACAAAGTTGTGGTTGCCGTAAAAATCAAGGCTGCGGCCTTCGCCTACTTTGTACACAAAAAAACGGTCTTTGTTGTAGTGTTGTTCATTTATCACTTCATTTACTTTAACACTCACCTGGTATTGTAAAAGCGGGCGGTAAAAACCGGTATCCATTAAAAAATTGATGCAGATAATGCCGGGTACCAATAATGTGGGCAATGAAGGAATGGGCAACTTTTTTTTCACGACCAAAAAAATGATGAGGCAGCAGAAGACGACAAATAAAATGAGGAGTATCCAGTTTGGCGGCGGGAACGGAAAATACAACAGCATAAACAAAACAGCCGCCAGTAATGAAAAAATTACGGCGTGGGTAATGAATAGCGGTTTTCGCATGCTCTTAAATATATCTGTATACAGCAAGCCATAGATAAATCGCGCAGTAATGATGGCAGCCAACGGATACACCACAAAAATATAGTGTGGAAGCTGTGCGCTGCTGGAGGCGAGCGCGCAATAAGTGATGATAAATCCGCCGGTGCTTATCCATTCTTCATTCTGACCCAGTAAAAATCTTTTCTTTATCAATTGTTGAATTGAAGAGATCAGGCCCAGGATAAAAAACAGTATCCACGGCAAAAGGCTCCAAAGCATATTTTGAAACAGGAAAAAGAAGGAGGCATTTTCATGTATCGTATTTGAGCCTGTGATACGGCCAAAACTTTGTGTCCAGAAAAAAAACTTTAGCCCCGAAACGTGTTGCTGCCCGTTTACTATTTTTTCAGGATGCAAGTCAAATTGCTGATGCAATCCAATACTCATGGGGATAAGCAGGATGGCTATTATGACCAACACCACTAAGTATTGCCACCGAAATAAGTTTTTAAAATCCCGTTTTAATATTAAATGCGGCACAAATGCAAACACGGGAACCATTAACGCAATGGGGCCTTTTGTAAGCATCCCGCCTGCAATGACAATAGAGGCTATGATTAGATTTTTCCATTTTTCATTCCTTAACCAGGTGGCAAGTTGCCATAATGAAAGCGTTACCCAGCCCATTAGCATTGTGTCGGTTCGCACATCATGGTTTATTAAAAACATCGCCTGGCTGCTGGCCAATATTAAAGCGCCTAAGAGCGCCAGTTTTTCAGAGTAAAATAACAATGCCAGCCGGTAAGTGCTGTAAATGGAAAGCAGGGCAAATAAAAAAGAAGGGAACCTGTACGCCATATCATTGATACCAAAAAAATACATGCTGAGGGAACTTAGCCAAAAAAGCATGGGCGGTTTGTCTAAGTAATCCTGCCCCTGGTCGTACACCTGCAAAAAGCTTTTATGCAGCAGCATTTCACGGCTTAGGTTAGCGTATTGCACAGCATCCACTTCCATTAGCGGAATTGCCCAGCTTGTTAAATAAACAATTATGCAAAGCAGTATGAGTATGTAAAAAGTTTTTCGTTCCCGCGGGCTTAGATCACTGTTCATGTATCAAGTTGATTCTGTTAATATTTGCTCCGGCTGCAAATATCTTTAAATTTCCTGTTGGGTTTATTAGTATCTCAAATGCTATAAATTAAGCACCCTATTTCTTTAATCCTAACAGATATACTTTGTAAACTTCGCAAAGTAATAGCAGGCGCAAAGCCAATGGCATGATGGGCAAACACAAAACCCCGACATTGCTGCTGAGGTTTTGTGTGGTGGTGTGGGGCGGGATTGAACCGCCGACACAAGGATTTTCAGTCCTTTTCCCGATACCAATCGGGATACCACACCATGGCGGTGCAGATAGTAAAACACAAAACCCCAACATTGCTGCTGAGGTTTTGTGTGGTGGTGTGGGGCGGGATTGAACCGCCGACACAAGGATTTTCAGTCCTTTGCTCTACCAACTGAGCTACCGCACCATCCCTCGAAAAATCCCAAACTTTAGTTCAAATCCCGTTGGAATTTGATACTTATTTTTTGGTACTTTTCTCTCAATTGGGCTGCAAATATAAAGGCAAATAGCCAAAAACCATCTTTCGGTTTAAAAAATTCGTGCAATTCGTGACATTCGCATTAATTCGTGTCATTAGTGTATTAAATTCGCGCTATTTCGCGCACTAAAATTCGCGCCACTTCGCGTATTAAAATTCACAGTTCTTCGGCGTTCTCGCAAAAGCGATCACATCGCGAATATTGGTCATGCCGGTTACAAACTGCACCATACGTTCAAAGCCCAAACCAAAACCAGCATGGGGCACCGCACCAAAGCGGCGGGTATCTAAATACCAGTCCATATCGTCAGCAGGCAAGCCCATTTCGCGCATACGCCCTTCCAATTTTTCCAGCCTTTCCTCGCGCTGACTGCCCCCAACTATTTCTCCAATGCCCGGAGCTAATATATCCATTGCGGCCACGGTTTTACCGTCGTCGTTCTGGCGCATGTAAAATGCCTTTATCGCTTTAGGATAGCCTGTCACTATTACGGGTTTTTTAAAATGCTTCTCAACTAAGTATCTTTCATGCTCACTCTGCAGGTCAATACCCCAGCTTACATCATATTGAAATTTCTTCTTTTTATAGGCCGGGCTGTTTAATAAAATATCAACGGCTTCTGTATAAGTAATGCGCTCGAACGCATTGTTTAAAACAAATTCCAGTTTCTCCATCAGCCCAAGCTCACTGCGTTTATCCTGCGGCAAGGCTTTTTCTTCCTCAACAAGGCGTTGTGCCAAAAACTCCAGGTCTTCGCGGTTGTTATCCATCGCGTACTTAATAATGTAACGGATAAACTCCTCGGCCAGGTTCATATTATCCTCAATATCATAAAACGCCATTTCAGGCTCGATCATCCAAAACTCAGCCAAATGCCTGGTAGTATTGGAGTTCTCTGCCCTAAAGGTTGGCCCGAATGTATAGATGTCACTGAATGCCATAGCCCCAAGCTCGCCTTCCAATTGCCCGCTTACGGTAAGGTTGGTGCTTTTGCCAAAGAAATCCTCTTTAAAATCAACACTGCCATCTTCGTTGCGGGGCGTTTTGTCAAAGGGCAGGGTAGTTACCCTGAACATTTCGCCCGCACCCTCGGCATCGCTGCTGGTAATAATAGGCGTTTGGAGATACACAAAGCCCTTGTCGTTAAAGAACTTATGCACTGCAAACGCGAGGGAATGGCGAACACGGAACACCGCCCCAAAAGTATTGGTGCGAAAGCGCAGGTGTGCTTTTTCGCGCAGGTATTCCAGGGTGGGCCTGTTTTTTAGTTGCAGAGGGTATTTTTCAGGGTCGCAGTCGCCTAATATCTCCAGTGCTTGTGCCTTGACCTCCACCTTTTGCCCTTTGCCCAAAGATTCCACAAGCTGCCCCACCACTTTAATAGATGCGCCAGGGGTTATTCTTTTAAGGGTAGCCTCATCCAGCAAACCAAGTTCGGCAACAATTTGAAGGTTATTATTGGTACTGCCATCGTTAAGCGCTATAAACTGGTTATTACGAAAAGTACGTACCCAACCCATTACAGTTACTTCCTTCCCCATTTCGGTTGCGGCAAGCAGGTCTTTTATTTTGGTGCGGCTATTAAACATTGCTCTTAAAAATTGAATTTGGGCTGCAAATATACGGCACAGGCAGGGATTTGTTTGAACGGGAAATGTCTGAACCACGATTTGGACGGAGATTTGGGTGGATTTTTGGGATTATGAGATTGCTGCTTTACAATTTGAAGTAAATGTGTCTAGTTTCTATAGCGGGTTGTTATGCTTTTTATGCTTAACCATATTGCAGATAAACCACAACCAACTATTAAGCCCCAAATAATCCAATCTTCACCCATCCATGGCCGGAACATTATCCCCCATCCTCATCATCCCCTTAATCTTCCCAAATCATGGTTCAGACTATCCCCATCCCCTTAATCCCCCCAATCAAGGTTCTGACATTTCTCAAATCCCCGTCAATGCATACTACTCCCGGCTGTTTTCCCTTTTCAAAGCTGCCTAACTTGCCGTGCATTTTCAGGGCTTTAGCGCCGTTCAGGGTAGCCCATTGCAATAATTCTTCCAATGGAACCTGTGGGAAATGCTGATGCAGGGTTTTAAGCTCATCAAGGATGCTTAAGCTGTGGTTGCTCGCCAGGCTGTCCGTACCCACCACAATATCGCAACCATGCTTTCTAAACAGTTCAACCGGTGGCAATGCGTTTTCAATGTATAAGTTGGCGTTGGGGCAAAGGCAGAAGAAAGTTGACAGTTGAGAAATGGCAGATGACAGAGTTTCCAGTTGGCTGGAGGATGTAAGTTTAGAAGTGGATGTCTCGTTATTCACTTTTAAAACATCTTCTTCATTCGTAAAGGTGTTGTGCACCAATATTAGATGGCTTGCCTTGTTTAAATAAGGCAAATACGTCTGCAGGCTGGTTTTGCCACCGGGCTTATAAAACGAAATATCAATATTAAACTGCTTAAACAGTTTTTGGAATTCGCTATCGCCTTTGATGAAAAACCGCTCTTCTTCAAGCGTTTCCTGGTTGTGTATGGTGATCACTTTACCGGCGGAATGCTCATTTATTAACTGCATTAATTCCAATGAAGTAGAATACGGTGCATGGGGAACGATAGAAGTTAAAAGTGAAGAGTTAAAAGTGAAGAGTGGAGTTTCCAGTTTATAGTTTGCAGTTTGTGGTTTGTAGTTTAACTCTTCACTCTTCACTTTTAACTTTTCACTCTTAATAAACTGTTCGTACACTCCTTCCGCCTGGTGAAACCGCTTTTCTGCAAACTGTGGCACAAAGCCTGCCGCTTTCTTTAAATATGATACGTAAATTCAGTAAGCTGTTGCACATACCGCCTGCTGTTCTTATTAAAGAATACGAACTTCAATAATTTGGCCTTTCTCAAATTTGCAGCAGATAATATTTTTACCGGTACCAATATGCTTGGCACAGGCAAAATATTGGTTACCCGGGA
>JABDFW010000134.1:4505-5200 GCA_013286305.1 Bacteroidota bacterium | reverse complement strand
TTAGCACAAAAATGATAACTAAGCTGCATTTTTTATTCAGAAATTATTATAACAGTTTATACATGAGAAAATTATTTATTCTATCCGTTGCAATAATCGTTTTTATTACCCCGGTATTGGCGCAAACTAAAATAACCTATACACGGCAAACGGCTATGATACCCATGCGTGATGGCGTAAAACTTTTTACGGTTATTTTTACGCCCAACAATGTTGCTGAGCCGGTACCTATATTAATAGAGCGCACCCCTTACGGCAGTGAGGACTCGTATAGCCCCGACCAGTCAGCTTACCTTAAGGACATGGCAGCAGAAGGCTATATTTTTGTGATGCAGGATATACGCGGGCGTTACAAAAGCGAAGGGCAGTTTGTAATGAACAGGCCTATTCTTGATAAACCAAATGAAATTGATGAAAGCACCGATACCTACGATGCTGTTGATTGGCTTATACATAATGTACAAAACAACAATGGCAAAGTGGGGCAGTTAGGTATTTCTTATCTCGGTTGGACTGCTTTGGTTGGCGCAGCCCGCCCGCACCCTGCCATGAAAGCTGCAAGCGAGCAGGCTTGTATGAGCGACCTCTTTTTGGGTGACGATTTTCACCATAACGGCGCATTCCGTTTGTCGTATGCCTTTGATTATTCTTTTATGGAAGAGGCCTCAAAGGTGGATACACTGTTCCCGTTCGAT
>JABDFW010000134.1:0-4495 GCA_013286305.1 Bacteroidota bacterium | reverse complement strand
GATCTGTACAACTGGTTTTTAAAACTTGGGCCCTGTCAAATGCAAATGCAAAGTATTTTCACAACACGTTGCCGAGCTGGAACCTGTTTATGGCGCACCCCAACTACGACTCTTTCTGGCAGTACAAATCGCCTTTGCGTTATGTTGATTACCCGCGCATACCCATGCTGCATGTGGGTGGCCAATGGGACCAGGAGGATATGATGGGCCCGCAGATCATGTACGCAAAAATGGAAAAGCTTGACAGCAATAACCGCAATTTTATTTGCCTTGGCCCATGGAACCACGGGCAATGGGCAGGAGCCAATGTAACACGCCTCGGAAGTTATGATATGGGCAGCAATACATCAGAATATTTTCAGCAGAACATACAAAAGAAATGGTTTGATTACTGGCTTAAAGGAAAAGGGGATGGCAAATTTGCAGAGGCTACTATATTTCAAACGGGCAGCAACCAATGGAAAACTTATTCAAGCTGGCCGCCTAAAGAAGCCACCATTAAAAAATTATACATAGCCGCAGGCGGTAAAGTATCTTTTGATAAACCAACAGCTGCAGGCGCGGACGCGTATGATGAATATGTAAGCGATCCAAAAAAGCCTGTGCCTTACCGTGCCAGGCCCATTGAACAAACTTATGGCGCTAATTCACGCTGGTACCCCTGGCTTACCGAAGACCAGCGTTTTGTAGAAGGCAGGCCGGATGTGGCCACCTGGCAGTCCGATACTTTAACAGACGATGTATCGGTTACAGGAAGCATAATAGCTCACCTGTTTGCAGCGACCACCGGCAGCGATGCTGACTGGGTGGTAAAGCTGATAGATGTGTATCCTGATAAAGAGAAGCATAATTTAAGAATGAGTGGTTATGAGTTGATGATTGCAAGTGAAGTGTTCAGGGGGCGTTACAGAAAAAACTTTGAAAAACCTGAAGCTATAACGCCCGGCAAAGCAGAGGAATACAGGATTGACCTGCACCAGGTTGACCATACCTTTTTAAAAGGCCACCGCATTATGATACAAGTACAAAGCAGTTGGTTCCCCATAATTGATATGAACCCGCAAAAGTTTGTGCCCAGCATTTATGATGCAAAAACAGGCGATTATCAAAAAGCAACGATGCACATATACAGGAGCAGTGAATTTGCTACTTATCTGGAGTTTCCGCAGATATAAAAAAAATAAACAGGCACACCATGAGGCTGATCCTTGTTTGCATAACGGCTATTTGCTTACTTAATGTATCTGGTGCACAAACACCCCAAACTCCAAGGTTCAAAGTGCTGGCGCTTTATGAAAATGGCGGCCATCATGTTGAATTTACAAAAGTCGCCAGGGTATGGTTAAATAAACTTGCAGAAGACAGCGGCTTTGCCATCACCTTCATTCAAACACCGAAAGTTATTAATGACAGCTTTTTGTCGCAATACCAGGTTTTTTTGCAATTAGATTATCCGCCTTATAACTGGGGCGATACCGCCGTTGCCGCTTTTGAAAAATATATTCAGCAGGGCAGGGGAGGCTGGGTGGGGCTGCACCATGCAAGCCTGCTGGGCGAGTTTGACGGCTACCCAATGTGGCAATGGTTCTCCAATTTTTTAGGAGGAATAAGATGGAAAGACTATATACCAACCTTTGCTTCTGCCAACGTAAATATTGAAGACAAAACGCACCCGGTTATGAAAGGGCTGGCATCTCCCTTTACAATAAAAACGGAAGAATGGTACACCTATGATAAAAGCCCGCGGCCAAATGTGCATGTTATTGCAAGTGTGGATGAATCGTCATACAATCCGGATTCAAAAATAAAAATGGGCGACCATCCCGTTGTGTGGACGAATACCCGCTTTGCCGCACGCAATGTTTATATATTTATGGGCCATTCACCGGACCTGTTTGATAACGATGCCTACAAAGCCCTGCTTAACAATGCCATTTTTTGGGCTGCAGGGCAACGCTGAATATCAATAAAAAAGCCTTGTATGAACCAAAACGAAGAACTCATCAACAGGTTTTACAATTGTTCTAAAAATAAAGATTTCAGGGCCATGCAGGCTTGCTATGCTGATAACGCCACCTTTAGCGACGAGGTTTTTGTTGGGTTAAACGCAGCACAGGTAAAAGCGATGTGGGAAATGCTTTGTATCAGGGGGAAAGACCTTACGCTTGAATATAGAAATGTAACAGCATCTGAAAAAAGCGGTACCGCTGAATGGACGGCGCATTACACGTTTTCTTCAACAGGCAAAAAAGTGGTTAATCATGTTAAAGCATCTTTCCTGTTTGAGAACGGGAAGATTGTGAAACACACAGATACATTTAGTTTTTATACATGGGCCACGCAGGCGCTTGGCATAACCGGGCTTTTGTTGGGATGGATGCCGTCTGTAAAAAAGAAGGTTAGAGAAACCGCTATGAAAAATTTGGAAAAGTTTATGGAAACAAAATGAAAATATCATCATTTGCTATGGAGGTATAGGATAATTTTTGTTTACCTTACATAAAATTTTTTTAATGGCTGCTTCAAAAAACATGGCAACCCCTTTTTATACAAAGCTTGCCATGGTGCTTGTTAGCCTTATAGCATTGGTGTTTATTGCTATACTGGGCAAAAAAATATTATCACCATTGTTGTTCTCGCTATTATTTTCCATACTGCTATTGCCTATCGCGAACTTTTTGGAACGCAAACTTAAGCTACCACGAAGCGCTGCCTCCATTTTATCTGTGCTTATACTTATCAGCGGCATTGCCTTTATACTTTATATCGTAATTTCTCAATTAACAAATCTCGCAGATGACTGGCCCATGTTTAAAACACAGCTTACATCATCAATAAATAACCTGCAGGATTGGATCGCTTCAACTTTTCATGTGAATATCGAGAAACAAAAAACATATGTAAACAATGCAACTTCCAGCATGCTGGCCACTGGTACAACCGTGCTGGGGGAAACCGTTGTATCCTTATCTTCCATACTATTGTTCCTTGTTTTTTCTATGATAGATACTTTCTTTTTACTGTTTTACCGCAGGCTTATCTTGAAATTTTTGCTCGCTGTATTCAAAGACGAAAATTCTGTGGTTGTTCATGATATCATTCAAAATGTTCAAACAATCATTCGCAAATACATTCTTGGCCTGTTGTTTGAAATGGTGATCGTTGCTACAGTTTGTTGTATTGCTCTCTGGATAATGGGTGTTAAATACGCCATACTGCTTGGGTTAATTACCGGCTTGTTTAATATCATTCCCTATATAGGTATTTTTACTGCGTTAGCAATAAGCACTATCATCACATTTGCAACGGCTGCAACTGCGAGCAAAGTATTGCTGGTTGTTATCGTTATTGTAGTAATACATCTTGTCGATAGTAACATGTTGTTCCCTATGATCGTGGGGTACCAGGTGCGGATAAATGCACTGGTTACTGTTTTGGGTGCAGTAACAGGCGAAATGCTTTGGGGCATACCGGGAATGTTTCTTGCCATACCTGTTATTGCTATTTTCAAGATCATATTCGACCGGATAGAAAGCCTTAAACCGTGGGGCATTTTATTGGGAGATGAAAAAGATGAAAAGCAACCGGCTCCGCTGCTTATTACTCCTCAGACCGGCAAGCAGGAAGCAGAGAACAATACCATAATAAATTAGCCGTTATTTTTCTAAATTTCCCGGAACCGTTTTTTTTCATTTGAAGATATATCTCTAAAGATAACTGTTTATTTCAGTTCATCTCCGGCGCATCTTCTAAAAATCTAAATTGCCTGTCTTTAAATAAAACAGAAAGGTTGCTTAAAAGATTGGCAAAAGTTATTGGATATGAAAGCCTTATTAATGAATCACTCCACCAGTAATTATTTATGCTCTTAAAAAAGGAAATGATCTCACCCAGTTCGTGTGTATGGCTTTTAATAACAACGATAAACATATCCGTTATTTGCTGAGTATTTGAAACTACTACTGCCGGAATGGGAACCGCAGTTTCACCTTTCACATGATTAAATATGATCCTCATAGATTAACTTTTAAGGTGACAGAGGATGTTAGCGCATAGGTAAAGTCAATTTTTGAGCCAGTCTTAAAAAACCAATCATACTGGCAAAACAAATTGTGTATCCTTTAACTAAATCAAAGCATTAATTAATAAATTTTGTTAATAAAGATCAGGGTTATAATTTAAAAACGCCTACACTTATTCGTATGTTTGGCCACTGAAAAAGAGATATGGAAAATTTGAAATTATTTATGCTGCTGCTGGGTTGTACACCAAAAGGGCGGCACATTGAGCAACATGATATTTTTTTTGGCATTGCAACAGAGCTTAAAAATTTGGTACCCGAAATAATAATGTTTTGGCCGGAGGCGGAAGAGAAGATACATATTGACGCCTGGCGTGAAGTGACTTGTGTTGACGGCTATAAAGTAGCTATAACTGAAAAAATTAAAACCCAACAAGCTCCAAATTCTATAGAAAGCAAAAAACTTTTTTTTAT
>JABDFW010000133.1 GCA_013286305.1 Bacteroidota bacterium | reverse complement strand
ATCTGCAGTTTGCGGTCTTTAAATAAAAAGATGGTTATAAGCGAAATAGCCCCGCAGATTGCGGTAAGCGTAACAATTGGTATGGATTGCGTGGCTGTTAGCTGCACTAATGTAGCCTGGTTAATGGTAGGGTCGGCGATTGCTGTTTTTACATGCCCGCTGTAAAAAGGGAACTTCATTGTTAAAAAAGAGCAGATACCGGCTAATAGTAACCAAATTGTTTGTACACGTTGTATCATAATGTTATAAGTTATAATTAAGCTAAAAAACGATGTTGCTTTTATAAAAATAGGCAAAAACCCAATCATCCGTTAATAAACTGGCACTGTTTATGCCCTGCTTAGTTAGTAACGGTTTATTCATCATTAAAAATTAACCTATGAAGCGCCTATACATGATTTGTTTAATGGTATTTGTAATGGCGCATACATTGGCTGCGCAAATACCTGTATTGCCTGCCGCAAATAATTTACAGGCAACAAGCCCGTCTGTTAATAGCTCAACTATTAGTGATTCTGTATTTACCTATATTCAAATTTTTCCAAATGCTGCAAAAGGGCAAATTATTTTAAAGGTGGACGATGCAAATAAAAACGTAATACAGCAGGGGGAATGTATCGTGTATAATAATGCAGGCCTCCCCGTTGCAAAAAACACTTTTACCACAGGTACAAATATTATATATATTAACACACTTTCTTCAGGGCTTTATTATATAAGGCTTTTGCAAAAAAACGGGCAGTCAGTGGTCAGGAAATTTATGATCATGAATTAATAATGGGCATAACCGCTATTGTTATCCTTAAAAATTCAGTTTCTGCGCAAAGGCACTGCACTATATTTTTCTAATTTTCTATCAATCCATCTGTCAATCCCATTCTTTTCCTTTTGTAAAAACTTAAATATTTACATTTGCAGCCCGGTAAATATGGTGGTCTGCACCTTTTACCGTCAAAACACTATTGTACTATGTTTAATAACCTTACCGAGCGTTTAGAAAGTGCGTTTAAGAACCTGAAAGGCGAAGCGCGTATTAATGAACTGAATATTGCCAACACCGTAAAAGATATTCGCCGTGCGCTGATTGATGCGGACGTAAACTATAAAATTGCCAAAGAATTCACCGATAAAATTAAAGACAAGGCTACAGGCGCTAAAGTTATAAATGCCATTAGCCCGGGGCAATTGATGGTGAAGATCGTTCAGGATGAGCTGACCGAACTGATGGGCGGAAGTGAGGCGGAATTTGACATTACCGGTAACCCGGCTGTTATTTTAATAGCAGGCCTGCAGGGTAGTGGTAAAACAACTTTTAGCGGTAAACTGGCAAGCTATCTTAAAACAAAAAAAGGCAAATCGCCTTTGCTGGTGGCTGCAGATATATATCGCCCTGCGGCTATTGACCAGCTAATTGTTTTGGGCGAACAGGTAGGCGTTGATGTGTACAGTGAAAGAGAAAACAAAAACGCTGTTGAAATTGCTCAAAATGCCATTAAAGAAGCAAGAAGCAAGAATAAGAACGTAGTAATTATAGATACCGCGGGCCGCCTGGCTATTGATGAGGTGATGATGAATGAGGTGGCTGATATTAAAGCTGCAATAAAACCTGCCGAAATACTGTTTGTTGTGGACAGCATGACCGGCCAGGATGCGGTGAACACGGCAAAAGCCTTTAACGACCGGCTGGATTTTAGCGGTGTGGTACTTACAAAATTAGATGGTGATACAAGGGGCGGTGCGGCTTTGTCAATTAAATACACGGTAAACAAGCCGATAAAATTTGTAAGCAGCGGCGAAAAATTAGACACATTGGATGTGTTTTACCCCGAGCGTATGGCGCAACGCATATTGGGCATGGGTGATATTACCACTTTGGTAGAGAAGGCCCAGGCACAATACGATGAGGCAGAGGCTAAAAGGCTGGAAAAAAAGATACGCAAGAACCAGTTTGATTTCCAGGATTTTTTAGATCAACTGCAGCAAATTAAAAAAATGGGTAACCTTAAAGACCTTATGGGTATGATACCCGGTATGGGCAAGGCTATAAAAGATATAGATATAAGCGATGATGCGTTTAAGGGAATTGAAGCGATGATAAAAAGCATGACGCCGTTTGAAAGAGCGAACCCCGATGTTATAAACCCCAGCCGACGCATACGCATTGCCAAAGGCGCCGGTAAGGATATAACAGATGTAAATGCGTTTATGAAGCAGTTTGACCAGATGCGTAATATGATGAAAACCATGAATAAAATGCCAATGGGTGGCAGAATGCCGCAAATGAGAAGGTAACTAAAAGAAAGCGGGAAAACGCAGGTTTTTTAACATAATGTTAACGGACGGTACTTTCTTTTTTATAAACATCCAAATAATCGAGACGCTTTTGCTTTTCATATAAAATAGCATTTTTTATCACCAGCTTAAAGCCGGTGAACAATGGGTTTTTGGCACTTTAAACCTAAATTAAATATTGTTTTCTAAGTTTGCACTTTCAATCAAAACTTCTACATTTGTCGCTCAAATAAATGTTAACCTAATTTTTTAGCCCTTTAAATTTCTATTTAAGATGGCAGTCAAAATGCGATTACAGAGACACGGCTCTAAAAAGAGGCCTTTCTACTTTATTGTAGTGGCCGATGCCCGTGCCCCACGCGATGGGAAATTTATTCAGAAAATTGGTACGTACAACCCGCTAACCGTACCGGCAACAATCCAGTTAGATCGTCAGAAAGCGTTAGAGTGGCTGCACAAAGGTGCAGAGCCTACTGATACCGTAAGGCGTATTCTATCGTTTAAAGGAGTGTTGTTCTTAAAACATTTGTTGCGCGGAGTAAAGCTTGGTTTGTTTGATGAAGCTACTGCTATGGTTAAATTCCAAAAATGGCATGAAGAGCATGAAGCAAATATAAAGCGCCGCACAGATGAACACAGAAAGACGCAGCGCGCCCGCAGGCCGTCGGCGCCTTTTGTAAGAAGGGTTGAAAGAAACAGCGAAGGTTCAGCGCAAGGTTAAAGATGTGCACGAATCGTATAAAAGTCCCGTTCACTATTGAACGGGATTTTTTTTCTGTCTGACGGTCTCCGTCTGACAGAAAAAAAACTGTAATAAAAAAATATCCGCAAGACGGCGTTTAACGGCTCGCCTTATATAAAAAAACTTATTTAAACAAGCAACTCTGCAGCTTTTTTATCAATGGCTTTTATAATTGCACCTTTAAACAAAGAAACTGTAAACGGCACCGTAGCTTGCAGCTCAATACTTGCAGGCCCCACAGTTAAAGTACCCGATATATCAAATTTCTGTACCGTAAAACTAAATTCGCCCACATTTCCATTCCATACTTCCTTTAGATCCTTAATTTGGTAAGCATTATCTTCTTTAACCTTAGTTAATAAACTTTTTACCCTCTCAACAGCTTCTTCCTGCGAAAGTTTGTGGGGAATGGTCGTTTCTAAATTTGCCATCAATTATTTTTGCCGCGAAGATAACTAACAAGCTGCTGCAACCCTAAAACCTGTTGCTTTATGGGTTACAGCATTATTCACTTAGTTTTGTTGCTGATGCAAGTATTCACAACGGCCCGGCGTATTATTATTACCTGCCATAAATGGTTAAGCCCTTCGCTGCAATTAGAAGTTAAAGAGCTTGGCTATTCCATTGTACGTTCTTTTGCCACGGGAGTAGAGTTGCATGGTACTGTTGAAGATTGCATTTGCCTTAACCTTAACCTGCACTGTGCCAGCCAGGTGATGTATTCTTTAAAAACTTTTACCTGTAACAGCCCCGATGAATTATACAATTCACTTATAGATATTGAATGGGAAAGGTTGATAAAACCCGACGGATATTTTTCGGTAACAAGTAATGTGTTTCATCCAACCATTCGCACAGAATTATTCGCCAACTTACGTGTGAAAGATGCAATTGTTGACCGTATGCGCAAACAGGCCAATACAAGGCCTACCACCGGTGCTGATTTAACCGGGGCAGTGGTATATTTATTCTGGAAGCACGAAGAAGCAGAAATATTTTTAGATACCTCCGGTGAAACATTAGCCAAACACGGTTACCGCAAATTACCGGGTAAAGCGCCCATGCTTGAAGCATTGGCGTCTGCAAGCATTTTAGCTACTAAATGGAACAGGCAGTCACCTTTTGTAAATCCCATGTGTGGGTCAGGTACATTGGCCATTGAAGCGGCTTTGATAGCCACCGGGCGCAGCCCCGGATTATTACGAAGCAACTATGCCTTTATGCATATAACCGGGTACAAAGCAGAAATGTACACAAAGCAAAAAAGGTTGTTGGAAGAACAGGTTAAAGATATACGCGGATTAAAAATAATAGCCAGTGATATAAGCAGGGAAGCGATTGGTGTGAGTAAAATAAATGCTGCCGTTGCCGGGGTGGGGCATTTAATTGAATTTATTGTGTGTGATTTTGAAGCAACTCCGGTACCCGCAGAAGAGAACGGCATTATTATGATCAATCCTGAATATGGCGAACGGCTGGGTGTTGAGGCAGAACTGGAAGTTACCTATGCACGCATGGGTGATTTTTTTAAAAATAAATGCCGGGGCTATACGGGTTATATTTTCACAGGCAATCTTGATCTGGCAAAAAAAATACGCCTTAAACCAAGCCGCCGTATTGAGTTTTACAATGCAACCATTGACTGCAGGTTGCTGGAGTACGAATTATATGCCGGCACAAGAAGGGAAGATAAAATAATCGGAAGAGAGGATGCTTGACAAAAGGGTTAAGGATTACATGAAACAATTTTAAATTGATAGATGACATTCGTTTTAATACTGCTTAAATTATGAGCGTTCGCATAAAGCTGTTTTTGCTGTTCTGTAGCTTTTTATATGCCTTTACCCTTGTTGCACAACAACAAACCAATTCCCGGTTTTCGCAAGTTGAGAAACAAAAAATAAAGGAGCAGGAGGCTCTTAGAAAGGAAAACTTACCTCCCAGGCTAAATACCTCATTGCTGGGGCGCTTATTACCCGCTTCTGTTTTAAAAAACCCAGCCGCATTATCTCATTTTATCCACAAGTACCAAACAGGTTTAGCCGCGTCAAATTACAAGCCTAACACATATTCAAAAAAGCCAGGTACGAAAGGAGGCAATATTTGCCTTGATTCATCATTCATTAAACTCATCTCGGCAAATAACAATGCAATAACCGTTTATTCGATAGCGCATACCGCGGATGACGGCATTTTATTAAGTGGTAACATTACTAACAACACATCTTCCGCCCACTATGGGGCAAAAGTTATTGGATTTTTGGCCAAAACAGATAACAATGGAAACATACTATGGGCCAAAACCTTTGCTGATCAAAAAAATGACAGCTATTATGAGGTGGATATTTTAAATACAACCGAATTGCAAAATGGTGATCTTATTGCTACAGGCGCAATAGGGGTTACAGATACCACAAA
>JABDFW010000132.1 GCA_013286305.1 Bacteroidota bacterium | reverse complement strand
TGGCTGGGATAGCTGGGCCCAGCGGCCTTGTATCATAAAGCGGTCGTTGTATTTTGCGGCCAACCTTTTCTTTACATCTTTTTCCACACAGTTAAATTCAAATGCAGGCAGATAATTGCCATCGGGCATGGCTTCCAAACCATCATTGTTGCCGCAAATGCCTGCAAACTCTTCTACATGGCTGTACCAGGGCGCAACATCTTCATACCCGATAGGCCACTCGATGCCATAACCATATCGTGCAGGGTTAATGAACTCATAAGGGCTCCATCTTGGGCAAGCACGCCCCCATATTAAAGATTTACCACCCACCTGGTAACCGCGTATCCATTCAAAAGGTTTTTCCTGTACGTAAGGATGATCTTTGTCGCGTATAAAGAAATGAGCCGTATCCTCGCCAAAACCTGCGGCCTCTGTTATCAGGGGGTTCTCTTTTACGAATTCAGCCGTCATTTCGCCGCGGTGCTTAAACTCCCATGGCGCCATGGTTGCGGTAGGGTAATCTTTTAAATGCACAACATTTCTGCCGCGTTCAAGAACAAGCGTTTTTAAGCCGAGTTCACACAATTCCTTTGCAGCCCATCCACCACTAATGCCTGAGCCAATAACAATGGCATCGTATGTGTTTTTTGCAACACCGCCTGAGTTAATATTTACGTGTAATGTATCGCCCATAAGGTAACCCCCTCCGCCCCCTAAAGGGGGAACTCATAAACTTCGTAATTCTTAATTAGCCTTTCAAGAATTTTAATCATTGCGAGCTTACAAACAGGGTCATTTTTAGTTTTTAAAAAAATAGTGTTATTTAAAATTAACATACGTTGCATATAAGTCCCCCTTTAGGGGCGGAGGGGTTTCTTATAAATTATTCTTCTTCATCTCACTTACCGCGTGGTCTGCTGCCCTTGCCGTAAATGCCATGTATGTTAACGATGGATTTTGGCAGGCTGCTGATGCCATGAATGAACCATCTGTTACAAACACATTAGGCGCATCCCAAACCTGGTTCCATTTGTTAAGTACCGATGTTTTGGGGTCTGCGCCCATACGTGCAGTACCCATTTCATGAATGCCACGGCCCAGGAATGGATGGCTGTCGCCACCCTGTACATTCTTTACGCCTATGGCTTCCAGCATCTCCTTAGCATCGTTAAGCATGTCCACACGCATCTTCTTTTCGTTATCTTTAATCTCTGCGTCAAAGGCCAGTACATTCAATCCCCATTTATCCGTTCTTTGTTTGCCATTTTTTGCGTCAATAACCGGGCGTTCTCCCAGGTGCTCTTTTGACACAGGATCAATATAAGGTTCTGTTTTATCTGAATAAAGATTTTTATCTATATATACCCTGTTCTCATGATAAGGCAGTGTTTCGCCAAAGCCACCCATACCAAAATTCCAGCTACCCGGCTCACTGATAGCATCTTTATAACCTGCGCCTATAGAATATTCTTCACCGGCATTGCTACCCCAACCCTCACGCCCTCCGCCACCCTGGTAACCAAAGCCACGCAGGTAATCCCGCTTATCGCCAAAGAAATTCCTGAAACGCGGAATATATAAACCATTTGCACGGCGGCCATAATAATATTTGTCTTCATAACCATCAACCGTACCGCCCGCATATACACCCAGGTGATGATCCATCACATTATGCCCCAACTCGCCACTGCTGCTGCCTAAGCCGTCGGGCCATATATCGGTGGCAGAATTCATCAATATCCAGGTACTGTTAAAAGTAGATGCATTAAGAAAGATGATCTTTGCGTAATACGTATAAGTTTTGTTCGTTTCTGCATCAAGCACTTCTACGCCTGTAGCTTTTTTCTTATCCTTATCGTATAAAATTTTAGTAACAATGCTCCAGGGGCGCAGGGTAAGGTTGCCTGTTTTCATGGCTGCAGGCAGTGTAACGGATTGTGTGCTGAAATAGCCGCCAAAGGGGCAACCATACCAGCATTTATCGCGGTACTGGCATTGCCTTCCGTTCAGTGGCACTGTAGCATGCCCGCAACGCCCGATGATCATTTTACGGGCTATTTTGTAATGGTCTTTAAAACGAGCTGCAAGGTCTTTTTCCACGCAGTTCATTTCCATGGCAGGCAGAAAATGGCTGTCGGGCAATTCCGCCAAATTTTCGACAGAACCGCTTACCCCTGCAATTTTTTCTACATACGTGTACCACGGCTCAATGTCTTTATAGCGTACAGGCCAGTCGATAGCGATGCCGTCTTTGGCATTCTCTTCAAAATACAGGTCGCTCCAGCGGTAGGTTTGCCTGCCCCAAAGAAGCGAGCGCCCGCCAACATGGTAGCCACGAAACCAGTCGAACCGTTTTATCTCTGTATAAGGAGACTCTTTATCATTTGCCCACCAGGAAAGGTTTCTTTCGTTAAGCGGGTAATCTCTCTTAAGTGCCGGGTAATTTTTTATCATTTCCTGGGTGCGCTCGCCACGGTGCGGGTAGTTCCATGCTTCTTTTGTTGCTTCGGTGTAATCTTTAATATGCTCAATATTCATCCCGCGTTCAAGCATAATTGTTTTCAACCCTTTTTCGGTTAATTCCTTTGCTGCCCAGCCACCACTGATACCCGAGCCAATTACAATCGCATCAAAAACATTGTCAGCCATTTTGTTAGTCGTTTAGTCTTTTAAAATCGTATTTCGTGAAACGTGAAAAGTCAAACGTGAAAAAAGTTCATGGTTCATGGAATGAAGTTCCCGCTTGAATGTAGTTCGTAATTTTTCCCGACAGATTCCCACATCCGCCCGTGCCGTACGGACGGGGTTTTGCTAATCCACAAAGCTATGAGTAAAAACTTCGGAATGACGAAACGCTTCGCACTCTGTCATCCGTCAACGAACAACTCTCAACTTATATTCCCCTTCTTCAATTCACTTACTGCATGGTCTGCTGCCCGTGCGGTGAATGCCATATAACTTAGCGAAGGGTTTACACAGTTAGATGATACCATGAACGAGCCGTCGGTAACAAATACATTTGGCGCGTCCCATACCTGGTTCCATTTATTAAGCACCGAAGTTTTAGGATCCTTGCCCATTCTTGCAGAACCCATTTCATGAATCCCCCTGCCAAGCGTACCGTCGCCATCACGTCCTTTTACATTTTTTACACCGGCGGCTTCCAGCATTTCAACCGCATCGGCCTGCATATCCTTCCGCATCTTCTTTTCATTATCTTTATACTCCACATCAAAGGCCAGTACATTCAATCCCCATTTATCTGTTTTTGCTTTGCCGTTCTTATCAACTATTTGGCGTGTACCAAGGTCTTTTTTTGTTACAGGATCAAGGAACGGCTCTGTCTTATCTGAATAAAGGTTCTTGTCAATATATATCCTGTTTTCGTGGTAAGGCAATGTTTCACCAAAACCCCCGAGGTTCATTGACCAATGCCCCGGCTCAGATAAAGCATCTTTTAGCTCTGCCCCGATAGATACCTCTTCAGCAGAATGTGTGTAACCACCCCTTGCGCCCCCGCCCTGGTAGCCAAAGCCACGCAGGTAATCACGCTTATCGCCAAAAAGGTTCCGGTAACGAGGAACATATATACCATTTGCACGGCGCCCGAAATAATATTTGTCTTCATAGCCTTCCATGGTGCCGGACGCGCCTACGCCTAAATGATGATCCATGATGTTGTGGCCTAATTCACCGCTGCTGCTGCCCAAACCATCAGGCCATATATCTGTTGCTGAATTCATTAATACCCAGGCGCTGTTTAATGTAGATGCATTCAGGAAAATGATCTTTGCATTATATGTGTAAGTTTTATTTGTTTCAGCATCAAGCACTTCTACGCCGGTGGCTTTTTTCTTATCCTTATCATACAATATCTTTGTAACAATGCTCCACGGGCGCACGGTAAGGTTACCCGTTTTTATTGCCGCAGGTAATGTGGATGATTGTGTGCTGAAATAACCGCCAAACGGGCAGCCAAGCGCACACCTATTGCGATACTGGCAACCGGGGCGCCCCTCAAGAGGAAGGGTGATATTGGCTGTGCGCCCAATGATCATCGCCCTTGAACCATTATAGTGTTGTTTTATACGGGCAGCCACATCTTTTTCTACGCAAGTCATTTCCATGGCAGGCATAAACTGGCCATCCGGCAGTTGGGGCAAGTGCTCAATTGAGCCGCTGATACCTGCAAATTTTTCAACATGGTCATACCACGGCGCAATCTCTGCATAGCGTACCGGCCAATCAACAGCAATACCGTCTTTTGCATTGGCTTCAAAATCAAAATCGCTCCAGCGGTAGCTTTGCCTTCCCCACATTAAGGAACGGCCGCCTACATGATAACCCCTGAACCAGTCAAATCTTTTTACTTCGGTGTAAGGGGAGTCTTTATCACTGGCCCAATAGTCAAGGTTGGTTTCACTTAAAGGATAATCTCTTTTTAAAACGGGATAGTCTTTTATCATTTGCTGGGTGCGGGTGCCGCGGTGCGGAAATTCCCACGGCGCTTTGGTGGCGTTTACATAATCTTTAATATGTACAATATCACGCCCGCGTTCAAGCATGATTGTTTTCAGCCCTTTTTCACAAAGCTCTTTAGCAGCCCATCCGCCGCTGATGCCAGAGCCAATTACAATTGCGTCAAAAGTATTGTCAGCCATGTTGGTACCTGTTTATATTTTAAAGTTCGTATTTCGTGAAACGTCAAAGGTCAAACGTGAAAAAAGTTCATAGCTCATGGTTCATAGTTCATGGCAAGAAGTTCGCACTTAATTGTAATTCGTATCGGCAGATTTCCGCAGTTTTTGCCAGTCGCCAGGCTATGATAAAAACTTCGGAATGACGAAACATTTCACTTTTCACTTCTCACCTTTCACGCCCTCACACATCACATATCTCAACTGCTTTTTTCAATGATGCGATTTTTCCGTCGTTGCCCTCGGCAGCGGGAATAAATTCCTGCGCTACATAACCTTTATACCCTGTTTCAACAATCGCTTTCATCACAGCGGGGTAATATAATTCCTGTGTTTCGTCTATTTCATGCCTTCCCGGAACACCGCCTGTATGATAATGGCCAAAATACGCCACGTTCTCTCTTATTGTGCGAATAACATCGCCCTCATCAATTTGCATGTGATAGATATCATACAATAACTTAAAATTTGGCGAATTAAGCCGTTTGCACAATTCAACTCCCCATTTGGTATGGTCGCACATATAATCTTTATGATCAACCTTGCTGTTCAATAATTCCATGTGAACCGTTACGCCATTCTTTTCGGCAAGAGGCAGAATTTGCTGTAAGCCAGTAACACAATTTTTAAACCCTGTTTCATCATCCATGCCCCTTCGGCTGCCGCTAAAGCAAATAACATCTTTATACCCGGCTTTAACCATCAAGGGAATTACATCAGTAAACTGTTTAACTAATTTAGGATGATAATCAATAGTATTAAAACCGTTTGTAAGGCTTATATCCCCGTCGGTATAACACATGGAACTATACAGGCCGTATTTCTGCAGCGTAGGCCAGTCTTTAGGTGCAACAAGATCTATCGCGCCAAAACCAATGTTATTTACCACCTTGCACAGCTCTTCAATAGATAGAAAGCTGTAGGTCCAGGCGCAAACGGAGTGATTGATATTACCTTTGAATTTCAATTTTTTGCGATTTTTATTTTTAGCAGATGCAAAAGACGGCGCCATGGCAAAGGCTGCTGAGCCTGCCAGGATATTTTTAAGTAGTGTTCTGCGATTGGTGGGGGATGACATAGTATAATAATAATTTGATTTATAATTCTGACACTGGATCCAAAA
>JABDFW010000131.1 GCA_013286305.1 Bacteroidota bacterium | reverse complement strand
ATGCGGGATGTATTTCCTTCTAAAAATTTTTCATTTAGCGGTCTTAAGGAATTTAAAAGTATTCAATAGAAACAGAACTTTTTCTTACAATTTTACATTTACTGCTATCATAAAATTTGTTCCTGCCATCGGAAAATAATAATTGCTGTTTACCACTTCCCCGCCGTATATATATGGGTATGTGGCTCCATTGGGTTCATACATTGTATTAAATACATTGTTCACCTGCCCAACAATGTTCCATTCATTAAACAGCAAATGTTTTATGGTGTAGCTTACTCTTACATCCTGCGTATAAAACCCTGTAAGCATGCGTAAATTATCTTGTGTATTATCTAAGTATTGTTTGCCAACATATTTGCTCAAAAGGGTCAGCTCTGTATTTTTAAAAGGTAAAAAATTAACCGTTGCAGCACTGATGATGGATGGGGAAAAAGAAATGTCGGTATTTGAGTGCTGTACCGGCTTCTGTGAGCCATCATCATAATTATCAAGATATTCAGTAAATGATTTTATTTTATTACTGCTTAAAGTAAAATTTGCAGTTGCATTCATCCATTTATTAAAAATATATCCACCCTGCAATTCAATGCCAAGCCGGTAACTGTTGGGCACATTAATACGCGTGTAGTTGCCAACATCATTAAGTTTACCGGTAAGTACCAGTTGGTCTTTATATATCAATAATATTAAAGTTTTTACCATTCCAGTCAACAACACCGTATTGCCTGTCGCGGGTAACACCGCTTATATCGTCCACAATTGCTTTACGCTGCTCAAGCAAACGGTTAAATAAAGTACTTTTTCCTACATTCGGCCTTCCAACAATAGCTACAGTAAAACTCATATTTGTAAAATTTATCCTTGTGTGCAGTTAAAATAAAAATATTTCAACTGTACCAGTTTTCGCTTTATTAAATCAAAAATACCCGTACTCCTTCAACTGTTGTTCATTATCTCTCCATTTAGGCTTAACTTTTATAAACAGTTGCAAAAATACTTTTTGCTGTAAAAATTTCTCCATGTCTTCCCGTGCTAAAGTTCCTAATTTTTTTATCATCTTGCCACCCTCTCCTATCATTATCGCTTTTTGGCTTTCGCGCTGCACCACAATATCTGCCTGTATCTTAATTATATCAGGCCTTTCTTTAAATTCATTTATCATTACAGCAGAGTGGTAAGGTATCTCGTCACCAAATAGCTCATATATTTTTTCGCGTATCATTTCACCCGTGAAGAATTTGGTTGAAAGGTCAGTAAGATCGTCTTCAGGGTAAAAAGGCTCACCCTCGGGCAACAACGCAATTATTTCAGCAAGTAATTCTTTTAAATTTATCTGCTTTAACGCAGATACACTTATTACTTTTTTACAATAAGGTTGCTGGCTGAAAAAATCTTGTGCTTCTTTTATTTTAGCCGGTTTTGCCCCGTCAATTTTATTAAGCACCACTATGCAGGGCACTTTTAATTTTAAAGCAGAGAATAGCTGGTTATTTTCTTCCAGGTTATCATAAACATCCACAAGCAATAAAGCTATATCTGCATCTTCCAAAGCGCTTTTAACGCTGTGCATCATTTTTTCGTGGAGCTTATATTTTGGCTCGATTATACCGGGCGTATCGGAAAAAATAATTTGGTAAGCGTCTTTTTCCGTTAAAAATCCTTTTATCCGGTGGCGGGTAGTTTGAACTTTAGGTGACACAATAGCCAGCTTTTCACCCAGCAAGGCATTTAGCAGGGTGCTTTTGCCCGCATTGGGCTTGCCGAATATGTTTACAAAACCGGATTTCATGACGAATATCGAACAAGGAACAAGGAATTTTGAATGATGAATCAAAAACGAGTCTCATTTTTCCTGGCCAAATTTAATATCGAACAATGAACAAATAAATTTGAGTATTGAGGTTAAAAAACAACTTACTTATTCTTTGCCTTCCTTGTTCAAGATTCCTTGTTTCTTGTTCGATATTTGTATTACTTTAATTTGATATCCACATATATAAACCTAAACAATTTTGCGACAAACTTTGTGTCCTTTGTGATTATCCTTTGAGCACTTTGTGGTAAAAAAGAAATAGAACCACTAAGGGCACGAAGAAAATGCAACACAAAGGGCACGAAGGATTAACCTGGTTGCTATATGCGGATATTCATATTACTTTAAATAACAAAAGCTCCTTTCGGAGCTTTTTTATCTGTTGCGAAGAGAGGGATCGAACCTCTGACCTTCGGGTTATGAGCCCGACGAGCTACCGCTGCTCTACTTCGCGATGTATAATTTTTACTTTTACAAGTATAATTTCGCGATTTGGAGCGCAAAGATACGGCGCAGCGTTATTCGAGCCAAACTTTTTAAAATCAATAACTTGTTAACTTCTCTTTTTAACGTTTGAACTGCCGCTTACATCAAGATTGGTAATTACAGCTTCGCCTTTGTAGCCTATACTGCTGGCGCCGCTTGCTTCGGCGTCCAGTTTTTTGTTTACCGTAATATCAATAGAAGACGCCCCGGAGGCTTCTGCCCGGCAACTTTCGGTTTGGAAACCATAGCCTTTAAAATCGCTTGCGCCGCTGGCATCCACATACATATCACTGCTGGCGCCCTCTATATTTGCCTGGCTGGCTCCGCTAAGCACAAATTTAAGATCCTGAGCCTTAATGCTGGTTGTCATATTACTTGCGCCAGTCAATTCAACACTAACCCTGCTACCAGCTGTTATGCCGGATTCGCATTTAAAGGTAGATGCGCCGCTTACTTCAATGTCCAGGTCGCTTACTTTAAGCCCGTCGCTTATTTTAACTGTTGAAGCGCCCGAGGCCTCAAGCCCGTTTAATTCCTGCACGGTAACATACGCACGCAGGTTTCTGTTGCCCCAGTTCCATCCGTTCCATACTCCGTTTTCTACGTAGATCTTTAAAACCCCGTCAATTACCTCGGTTCTTATGCGATTTGTGTATCTATCCTCCCCCGCACTTACGGCAACAGCATCACTATTACCCTGCGACAGGTAAAGGGTTATAGCGCTGGAAACGTGTATTTTAGTAAAATGCCCTACTTTTCTCACCTGGGCGTTAGCATCGTACACTACATTTTGGGCACTGGTATGCAAAGTGGTAAGTACCAGGGCAATGCATACGGTTAAAATTATTTTTTGCATGATCCTTTTGATTTTTATGCACGTATTACGCTGCAAAAATTAAAATGTTACAGTTTTTTGAAAATTCTGCTTTTACTTTGCAGTTGGAAAAACAATAATACAGGTTTTTCCTTTTTGTTTCGCGCTTTACGTTTTAACGTTTGACGAAACAATTTCCCGGGGTGCTTCTTACAAGAGGCTGAGATTATACCCGTTGAACCTGAACAGGGTAATTCCTGCGAAGGGAAGGTGTACTAATTCTTCCTGTTATTCTACCTTCTCCGTTGCATTTCCCTGTTCCCAAATAAAAAAAATTATGAACAAATTTTTGGGAACTTTCGCTGCGTTTCTGCTGGCCTCTTTAATCCACGCGCAAATAACCATTAAAGGTATTGTGACAGACAGGCAAAGCCAGCCTTTGCCGGGCGCTACTGTTATGCTGTATATTAATTTAAGCAAAACAAATACTGCTATTACCGGCATTAACGGCGATTTTGCGTTTGCCAATATTGCCATTAATACAAATTGCAAAATTATTGTACAGCATGTTGGTAAAAAAACGATGGGGCAAACATTTATTGCAGATGGCAGCAAAAACCTTTCATTTACGCTTGAAGACCTGGCTTATTTTCTTGAACCGCTGGAAATAAAAGCAGTGACGGCGGCCGACAGAGCGCCGTTTACCAAAACAGACCTGAACGCACAGGAAATTGCTAAAAATAATCTTGGGCAGGATATTCCCATACTGCTTAACCAAACGCCATCACTATATGTTAGCTCCGATGCGGGCAATGGGGTTGGCTATACCTATATGCATATAAGGGGCAGCGATGCTACACGTATAAATGTTACACTAAACGGTATTCCTTACAACGATGCCGAAAGCGAAGGCACTTATTTTGTTGACCTGCCGGATATTGTTTCATCGGTTGGCTCCATTCAAATCCAGCGCGGGGCGGGCACATCAACCAATGGCTCCGGCGCTTTTGGGGCAACCATTAATTTAAGTACCAATGAATTTCATGCGCTGCCTTATGCAGAATCGGATAACAGCTTTGGCTCATTCAACACATTTAAAAATACAATAAAGGCTGGCAGCGGTTTAATAAGCGATCATTTTACGTTTGATGCAAGGCTTAGCCAAATAAGCAGCAACGGGTATATTGACCGCGCCACCAGCAACCTGCAATCTTATTATTTATCGGCAGCTTACATTAATAAAAAAACATCTTTGCGTTTTAACCTTATTTCAGGAAAAGAGAAAACTTACCAGGCATGGTATGGCATTGATTCGGGAACACTAAGAACGGACAGGACCTTTAACCCGGCAGGCACTGAAAAACCCGGTGCACCATACGATAATGAGACCGACAATTACTGGCAAACACATTACCAGTTATTTCTTAACCAATCGTTCAATGACAACTGGAGCCTGAACGTGGCAACCTTTTTAACGAGAGGTTATGGATATTATGAAGAATACAAAGGCGTGGCTGCGGAAACAGCAGCGGGTGATAACTCAGAGACTTCGTACGCATTTTATGGTTTGCCTAACCCGGTATATGGTAATGACACTATTACGAACACAGACCTGGTAAGACAACTATGGCTTGACAATTATTTTTATGGTCAAACATTCTCCCTGCAGTATAAACACAACAAAGATGAATTGACTTTTGGCGGAAGCTGGACGGTATATACCGGAAAACATATTGATAAAGTGATATGGACAGAATTTGGCGGGATACCTAAAGATTATATTTATAACGACTTTCCGGCAAAGAAGACTGATGTAAATTTTTATGCCAAATGGCTGCATGCCTTAAATGAGAAGTGGAATATTTTTGGGGATATACAGTACAGGCATGTGATGCATGATATGGAAGGCTTTGAAGGCAACCCCACGCTTTTTATAGACAGAAAATTTGATTTTGTAAACCCAAAAGCGGGCATCAGTTATTATTACGATGGCTGGAATGCTTATTTCAGTTATGCAATGGCCAATAAAGAGCCTAACCGCGACGATTTTCAGGCGAGCCCGCAACAACAGCCAAAGCAAGAAACATTGCATGATCTTGAGCTGGGGCTGGAGAAAAAAACGACCAGCTACAATTGGGGCATCACCGTTTACGATATGATATATAAAGACCAACTGGTACTTACCGGTAAACTTAATGATGTTGGCAACTACACGCGTATTAATGTGCCCAACAGTTACCGGCTTGGCATTGAATTGCAGGGTGGATATATTTTTAATAAATGGATGAATGCAACTGCAAATTTTACTTTAAGCAGTAATAAAATAAAATCATTTACTGAATATCTTGATAATTATGATGATGGCTCACAGAAGCCGGTACAGCACTCAAATACCGACATTTCTTTTTCCCCATCCATCATCAGTGCTGCAACGGTTAATTTTTTACCTTTTAAAAATACAGAGCTGACCCTTTTGAGCAAATATGTTGGCAAACAATACTTAGATAATACACAAGATAATTTACGCATGCTTACAGGGTTTTATACGCAGGATGTAAGAGTAAGCTACACCATAAAACATTTGCTGTTTAATGAATGGAACATTGTTGGGCAGGTGAACAATGTATTTAATACAATGTATGAACCCAATGGAGCCACATACCCATATATATACGGCGGGGAAGTGGTAAACAGCAATTATTATTTTCCGATGGCAGGAACAAATTTTATGATAGCAGTAAATGTAAAATTGTAAGAAAAAGTTCTGTTTCTATTGAATACTTTTAAATTCCTTAAGACCGCTAAATGAAAAATTTTTAGAAGGAAATACATCCCGCAT
>JABDFW010000130.1 GCA_013286305.1 Bacteroidota bacterium | reverse complement strand
ACTTATTGCAGGCCGGGGGGTTAGCTGTAAAACACCGTCGTTTGCCACCATCATTTTGTTACTGGGTATAACATAAATGTGGTTAGGCTCTACTTTAATGTCATCTGAAATTTCTAAAACAGGAATGCGCGTAACTTTTTGCAACAGGCTTGGTAATAAACTTTCATGATTGGGGTCTAAGTGCTGTACAAGCACATACGCCATGCCTGAATTATCAGGAATAGCTTTAATAAGTTTCTTAAAAGCATCAAGGCCTCCCGCAGATGCGCCGATGCCTACTACAGGAAATTGATTGGAGCTTTTAATTACTTTTGGTGAAGGTGTTTTTTTGGTAGTAACTGTTTTCATTTCATACTTCTGTTAATTTTAACCTCCCCTTTATTACAAAGTTTTCTTTGGCCGGCTGTGAAATATTTTTTTGTTGCGCGGGTATAAGCGCCTGTTGGATGATCATTTTTAATTGCGAAAAATCAGAGGGCTTACGAATATAATATTGCGCGCCGCCCGCGTAAAGTTCATTTACAACCCTTTGTTCATACGAAGTAGAGAAAATAATTACGGGAAGATGGTTTAATTTTTCGTCGAGCTTTATTTCAGCAAGGCATTCAAATCCATTTTTGCGCGGCATATTGAGATCGAGGAAGAGGACATTCGGAAGCTGGTCTTTTTCTTTTGTAAGCAGTTGCATAAGTTGTTCGCCATCATGCACAGTGGTAAGCTTTGCAGATACCTGCAACTCTTCCAATGCTTCTGTAAAAAAGAGGCAGTCATCCGTGTCATCATCAGCAAGAAGAAGGTTGAGATATTCAGGCATCATTGCGTGAATATAACCTTATTATCAGCCAATAGCAATTAAATTGCTTTAACAATCAACCCGAAACAGGTGCGATGGCAAGTAATAGTTGAAATATATAACTACAGGTATATAACTAAAAAGCAGTGTAATCAACTGTTGTTACAGCGGTTACGCGCTGCAGCAACAATCATTTATCTTATCAGTCGGGCAGTACCTCACATTCGTAACACATCTCATTCATCAGGCCTACAATGGCATTGTTTGCAATACAGTCTGCTTCAATGCGCAGAATATTGTCAACATCCTGCAAATCAAAATTTATTTTTGCATGTGGCAAATGTTCCGACAATGCCTTTACAATACGCAAGGCATTATCGGGGCAGTTAACATTTGTTTTAAAAACCTCTACCATTGGTTATAATTTATATACTCAGCCCGCATAACTAGCTTCCGTTTTGCCGGCCGCTTTATTTAATGCGTTTGCCTTTAACATTTTATGATAAAAAATATAAGAGCAGGCTATCAAGGCCAATCCTATAAACATGGGCATCCATTTGGCAGGGGAGTCGCCTACACGAATCATTGAATATATTGCGGCTGTGAGGTCAAATACAAAACCTGCGTAGGCCCATTCTCTTATTCGCGGAAATCCAGGCACCAGTATTGCTATAACTCCCAGGAATTTAGCCACACCAATGAATGAAATGAAATATACAGGATAACCCAAATGCGTTGTAACTAAGGTAACTGCCTCTGGAACAACGATTATATCAGGAATGGAAGACACAAGCATTAATGCTGCCAATAATCCTGTAAAGACCCAATAGAAAATTTTTGTCTTTTTCATAATGGTGATTTTTAAATTTTATTGTTTGGTTTATAGTAAAGCAGGATAGTGCCGTTACTGAAAGTTTTTGTTTTTTCAAGATCTAAATAGATCCTTTCCCTTACATCCCGGAACATGGCGTTGCCTGCACCGAGTATAACAGGTATTACAATAAGCCGGCACTCATCAATTAAACCGGCCTGCATAAGCGCCGATACAATTGTACCACTACCCAATATCAATATATCCTTACCGGGCTGTTGTTTAAGTTTTTGTACTTGCGTGATGATATTATCTTTTATAAGCCTGCTGTTATTCCATTCTACATTGTCCAGCGTTTTCGAGAACACAATTTTTTCAAGGGTATTCATTTTATTTGCAACAAGCGGGTCTCCTTTTATATTTTCTTCCAATGGCCAATACGCAGCCATCATTTGGTAGGTTTTGCGGCCAAATAAAATAGTATCGGCAGCGTTCAGCATATTCACTGCATACGCCATAAATTCATCATTTACTTTAAACCAGTCTATCTCACATTGGCTGCTTTCTATAAAACCATCCAGGGAAACAACGTTTGATACTATCACCTGTCTCATAACTTGTTTTATTTATTTAATCAGGATTGTTATTACTTTTTTAATATTTTTTGCCGAACTATTTTTTCTTATGCCATTATATGGAACCTTTTGGTTGCAAATATAAATGCAACCTTTTGGTTTCGCAAATATTTTTTTACATTTTTTACGGCTACCCAACGATGGTTTTAATATTTATCCAGCACACCACTCCCGCTGCCTTTATACAACCGGAAGGTGGGTTGGATGCGACAAGTGACAACCAGAAAGGGTTAGATATGTGCCAGGTGTGACAGGAAGGGATATCTAACCGGCGTAATGTATTCTAAAAGTAGTGCTATTTTTCGAGAACCACTTTTAGATTTCCAAGGCTTGTTTGCAATTCCTTCTCCATCATTTTTTTTAGGTTAAGCAACATGTGCATTAGCTTCATCATATAGTTCCTTACCCCGCTAAAACTCCAGCTTACTTTTGTTTCGTTTGCTGATAGGGCTGTGGTTGCCATAGCTGAATTGGCAGTTGACGCAAAGGGCTTTAGAAACCGCAATTCATAATCAATCCTCTCTCCCTCCCTTATTCCTTTTATTTCCTGCTCCCCTTTGCCTAATTGTTTATTTGCGCTATCCCATTTGTAGGTGAAACCAACAGTTCCGTCTGTGCCAATATATTCTTTTACTGATTCAGGGTCCATCATTACCCATTTATTATAATTGGCCTGGTTCTTCAAAAATTTTATGTAATTAAATACCTCCTGCCTGGGTTTATTAATAATAATTTCCTGTTCAACAATGTATTCAGGTTTCATAGAAGCCGCAGCAATCAATGGAATTGCGATAATGATCAATATTATTAAAAGGATCGTCATATTATTTAATTTTTAGGTTACAATATAAAAATAAATAGGTTTTTAGGTGAAAGCAGCCCGATAAAAATTATTTTTTTATTATCCCCGTTGCCACCATCATGCTTATTGAAGATCAGTACGAAACGGAATAAGCATGCGCACCCGTTTATCGCGCAGGTATAGCCCCGCCCACACTAATATGCCAAAACCAACAGAGAACAGGAACCAGGGATCTTCCATTCGGAATTTAACGTCTGTTGCGCCACCGAGAAAACCTGTTAACAGTATAGCGCCGAAAATAGCAGTGCGCGGGAAGATGTAAAGAATGGTGCTTACAAGTAAAATGATGCCAACAGGCCGTGCAAGATCAAGCGGGTAGCCCAGTTGCGCAAATGAATCCGATACAGGTTTTATCAAAATTATTTTCATGATGCTGTCGAAAAGCAAAAAAAGAATAACTAAGCCGCTGATAATTCTGCCGGCCCACAATGCGCCTTTTGAAACAGGCGCTGTTTGATCATTTGGTTTCATAAATATTTCCTCCGAATGTTTAATGATTGTATTAAATAAATTATTTTAATGTTTCACGCAGCCATATTCTTGTCGTAGTTCAACATCCATCTTATACCAAACTTATCAGTAAGTGTACCAAATGTTGCGCCCCAAAACATTTGCTGCAGAGGCGTGAAAACCTGGCCACCTTCGGATAGTTTTGAAAAGAAGGAATTGATCTCCTCATCACTGCTGCAATTTAAAGAAAGAGCGATATTGTTTCCCATAGTAAATCCTTCGGGGCCAATCATATCCGAGCCCATAATTAATATTGCGCCTTTAGTTAAAGAGGCGTGCAATATTTGGTTTTTCATCGCTGACGGGCATTGGGATTCAATTGGTGAGCCTTCAATAGTTTGCAGATTTAATTCTGCCCCCAAACATTGTTTGTAAAATGTCATCGCTTCCCGGCAGTTGCCGTTGAAAGTGATATAAGCATTGGCTTGTGTCATACCTGTTGCCTTTTATATGTTATGAATTAATTGCCCCACAAACTTAGATTGATAAATTAAAAGTAATGGGGTGTTAAAATGACATTATGAGGGGTTGATTGCGCCATTATATTTACTTAATTTTACTGTATGAAACACATATCCATCCTTGTTCCGGAGGGCGATTGCAGCCTGTCAAATATTGAGGGGACACACCAGATATTAACCGAAGTGAATGCAGCGTTTGTTCGTGAGGGCAAGCCCCGTGTGTTCGATATTCAATTAGTCGGACTGCATAAAAACAGCGCTGTTAAAAAAGGTTTTTTCAGCATATATCCTGATGTGCTGATAGAAGATCTTGACAAGACAGACCTGGTTATTATACCTGCCATACAGGAGAAGGATATGAAGCGGGCAATTGAATTAAACAGGGGTTTTATACCCTGGTTAGTAAAGCAGCACTCACAAGGTGCAGCATTGGCCAGCCTTTGCATTGGTTCCTTTTTGCTTGCGGCAACAGGTTTGTTAAATGGTAAAAAGTGCTCAACACATTGGGATGCAGCCAACAATTTCAGGGATATGTTCCCGGATGTAGTACTGGTGCCTGACAAGATAATAACGGATGAAAAGGGTATTTATTCAAGCGGCGGCGCTTACTCTGCACTAAACCTTATTTTATACCTGATTGAAAAATTCGCGGGCAGGGATAAGGCCATACTCTGCTCTAAAGTTTTCCAGATTGAAATAGACCGCAACAGCCAATCAGGCTTTATGATCTTTAACCCGCAAAAAGGCCATGAGGATGAAGCGGTTAAAAAAGCGCAGGAGTTTATAGAAAAGAACTTCCAGGAAAAAATAACCATTGCACAATTAGCATCTATGGTGGCGCTTAGCCGCAGGAACCTTGAACGAAGATTTAAAAAAGCAACCAGGAATACAACGGTGGAATATATTCAAAGGGTAAAGATTGAGGCTGCTAAAATGAGCCTTGAAAAAACACGGGAGAACGTTAACGAAGTGATGTATAGTGTAGGCTACACAGACACCAAGGCTTTTCGTACCACTTTTAAAAAGATCACCGGTTTATCGCCGGTACAATACCGCGGTAAATATCAGCGTGAAGTTGAAGCATAGCGGGTATTTTGAAAGGGGGAATAGATCATTTTTCGGCAGCATTTGGGCGATGAGAGGCAGCCCGGAAAAAGAAAAAAAATAATTATTGATATGCCGGCTCACTTTTTTTGGAGAACGGCTTTATATGTACATGCCCGCTTTCCTCAATTTTCCAAATGTCATACTTCTTCTGAAGGTCAAGCCAAAATTCAGCATTTACACCAAAAGCCTGCTGCAGGCGTAAAGCCATTTCTGCGCTTATTGATGCACTTTCATTCACTATTTTTGAAAGCTGCTTACGGGTTATCTCAAGCCCGTTTGCAGCTTTTGTTACCGATAAATTCATCTCCTTAAGAAAATCTTCGCGGAGAATCGCTCCCGGATGCACAGGCTTCATTTTTCGTTTCATAAAAAATTTCTATAATGTCGTGAGTTCGTGATTAGAAAAGAATTTGTCCTGTAAGGACACAATATTGGTAGCAAATATGTATTATTTTAGAGTGTGCCGTAGAGCCTGCCCCGTACTTGATGCGGGGTACACAATATATTGCATACCTACGGCATGCCTTTATCCTGCTGTATGTCTTTCTACCTATATTATGTTCCTACGGAACTCAAAGAACTATAATTGCTTATCCAGCACTCATGTAAGCAACAAAAAAATCCCAAATTCCTCAAACATTGTTCTACCGGAATTTGGAATTTTTCTTTATTTGGAGCTTATAGCCTTATTTGGAATTTCACTTTTTATCGTGCAATATTCACTGCCCTTTTCTCCCGTATCACTGTTACTTTTATTTGGCCCGGGTATGTCATTTCGGTTTGTATTTTTTGGGCGATCTCAAAGCTTAACTTATCGCTGTCTATATCGGTTACCTTATCCGCTTCCACAATAACCCTTAATTCGCGGCCTGCCTGTATAGCGTAAGCCTTTTCAACACCGGGGTATGAAACAGCAAGCGTTTCCAGTTCCTTAATACGCTGCAGGTATTGTTGCATAATTTCGCGCCTTGCACCCGGCCTTGCGCCGCTAATAGCATCACAAGCCTGTACTATGGGTGATATTACATACTGCATTTCCATTTCGTCGTGGTGTGCGCCTATAGCGTTTATCACGGCAGGGTTTTCCCCGTATTTTTCGGCGAGTTTTGCACCAAGCAGGGCGTGGCTTAATTCTGTTTCTTCGTCGGGCACTTTGCCAATATCGTGCAATAACCCGGCGCGTTTTGC
>JABDFW010000129.1 GCA_013286305.1 Bacteroidota bacterium | reverse complement strand
CATAATGGCCTGCTGCATCTTTGCCCATATATGCAACACATGGTTCATTATTCACTTTGGCTGAAACAGCTTCAAGCAGGGGTTGTACATTTTGCCAGGCTTCAAGATCCCCACCGGGCATAATACTTGGACCGGTACGTGCACCATGTTCGCCGCCACTTACACCCATGCCCATAAAATGAATACCCTGGGGTTCAAGGTATTTTACACGGCGCAGGGTATCTGTATAATGCGAATTTCCCCCGTCAATCACAATATCCCCTTTCTCCACCAGCGGTAACAAGCTTTCAATAACGTCATCAACGGGTTTGCCCGCGGGCACCAGCATCATCACCTTTCGGGGTTTGCTCATTTGATGTATCATATCTGCTAAGGTTGCCACGCCTTTTACTTTTGTGCCAGCAGTGGCCGAAGCTTCGAGCGAAGCGCCTTTTTGCGGGTCAAGGTCAAAACCAATGGCGGGGAAACCGTGGTCGGCCATATTGAGTAAAAGGTTTCTGCCCATAACGCCTAATCCTATCATCCCAAAATCGTATAATTGATCAGCCATAGGTGTAGTATTTTGTAAAATTTGGTTATGCAAGGTAGATAAATCGGCCTTAAAAAAAGTTTGGATTTGCGGAAAAAAGTATAATCATAACATAGTGACCGCGAAAAAGTTTACACAAACAACGCATAATTTTGAATGAAAACTACAATATGAATAACTTGGTAAAAGATTTTAATGATTACCGCGCACGTATGAATGAAGTGATATTAAGCAAGAATAATCTTGTGATGAAACGCCTTTGGAACCTTGACACAAATACCTACGAAGATGGCGCCCTTGATAAAAAAACAAAAGAAATGCTTGGGCTTGTTGCCAGCATGGTTTTGCGCTGCGATGATTGTATTAAATACCACCTTGGCAAGAGTTTTGAGCTTGGCATAAATACCGATGAAATGTATGAAATATTTGCTGTTGCCAACATTGTAGGGGGAACTATTGTTGTACCCCATACAAGAAGAGCCGCCGAATACTGGGAAGAATTGAATAACGGGCAAGCGGGTTGAATATCGAACAAGAAACAGGGAATTTCCAATAATGAAGGATAGAAGAAGTGAGGAAAAATAACGAGCAGGGAACAAGGAATCCTGAATATTGAAGGAAAGGCGAAGAAAAACAAGAACAATGATATTTGATGAGGACACAAAACCTAAAACACAGAACCCAAATTTTTTATAAATTCGCTCCATGGTAACTAAAGATTCTTTTCCAATAAGTTTCAATCATCACTCTCGCCATTATACCGGTACGGTAACACCTTTGGACAAAACAGATAATGGTATTCCCCACCATTTTAAGGTTGACCTGGTGGATTATGGCTCAATGCATATAATTATTGTTAATCTTGACAACCGGTGGTCGTCACCTGATATTCAAAATCAATCTTTTGTGGATGATATCGGCAGTTATATTGATGCATGGTATAAATAAAATCATAAAACTGTGAGCATTTACAATTTAAGCCGTAATTTGTTTGTTCAATGCCATATTTTTAACATTTGATAATAAGTGGATACCTTTGTATAAGAATTGAAGTAATAAGATTATGAGTACTGTATTAAACGGAACACCCGCCCTTACCGCAAAAGACTTTGTTACCGACCAGGAAGTTCGCTGGTGCCCCGGTTGCGGTGATTATAGCATATTAGCACAGGTGCAAAAGATAATGCCCATGGTTGGTGTGCCAAAAGAAGACATTGTTATTATAAGTGGTATTGGCTGCAGCAGCCGCTTTCCGTATTATATGAATACGTATGGTATGCACTCCATTCACGGGCGTGCAACTGCTGTTGCCACAGGCTTAAAGGCTACAAGGCCTGAATTGAGCGTGTGGATAGTTACCGGCGACGGTGATGGCCTTAGCATTGGCGGCAACCATACCATTCACCTGCTGCGAAGAAACCTCGATGTAAACATATTGTTATTCAATAACCAGATATATGGTTTAACAAAGGGGCAATATTCACCTACATCTGAAGAGCATAAAGTAACTAAAAGCACGCCTTTTGGCAGTATTGACCATCCATTTAACCCCCTTGCTTTAGCAATGGGCGCTGATGCTACTTTTATAGCGCGCAGTATGGACCGCGACCCCAAACATTTACAAATGGCCCTTACAAGAAGTTACCAGCACAAAGGCGCTTCTTTCCTGGAGATATACCAGAACTGCAATATTTTTAATGACGGCGCTTTTGAAATATTTACGGAAAAAAGCACCAAGGCAGAGGAAGCTTTGTTCCTTGAGCAGGACAAGCCATTAGTATTTGGCGCAAAACAAAACAAAGGAATTAAGCTTGACGGATTAAAACCAGTTGTAGTTGAATTAGGCGATGGTGTTAGCGCGGATGACCTTTGGATGCACGACGAGAATGATTTTTATAAAGCCCAGTTGCTGATACGTATGTTTGACGACCCCCGTGTTGAGGGGCATTTTCCCCGCCCGTTTGGCGTTTTTTATGAAACACAAAGGGCATGTTATGAAGACATTATGAAAATGCAGATTGAAGAAGCTATTGCTTTAAAAGGCAAAGGCAATTTAGATAAACTGCTGCGTGGAAACGAAGTTTGGGAAATATTAGAAAAGCCCCAGTAAGCCCCAACCGTTCCGGCGCGGGCAGAACTAAAGGGAGGGAGTAAGCAGGCTTATAATAAAATTAGTAATATAAAAAAGGGATGACATCCTTTCGAAAGGATGTCATCCCTTTTAATTCGGCGAATCAGAAAAATCAGGCTAAAATCGTGGTCAGTCAAGATTAACTATTCCATTTTTTACCGCATATAATACAAGGCCAACCCTGGTTTTTGCTTTAAGCTTTTCAAACAATGCATCACGGTAACCATCAATCGTGCGCGGGCTAAGGAACATTTTATCTGCAATTTCTTTATAAGTAAGCTCAGTACAGGCGAGCTTTAAAAACTCTATTTCTCTTTCGTTAAGTTTTTCGGCAGATAGTTTACTGTCATCATCGCTGCCGCCCTGGCGTATAATTTTTACCAGTTGGTTGGTTACAAGCTCTGAATGATAATACCCTTTTTGTACAATTTCATTTAAAGCCCGGCGCAGGTCTGATGGTTCTGCATCTTTTAAAATGTAACCGCAGGCGCCGTTCTTTATCATTCTGATGATAGCGCTCTCGTTATCATACATACTAAGTGCAAGCACTTTTATTTCCGGGTGAATTTCTTTAAGCCATTTGGTTGTATCATAGCCATCTTTTTTAGGCATGTTAATATCCATCAGCACAATATCCGGCAGTGAGCGTGGCTTAAGCGCCTCTATAAATTCCTGCCCATTCGCTGCCTGGAACAATACTTTAAAGCCATCAAAGGTATCAATAAGGTTAGCCAGCCCGTTGCGGATGAGCGAGTGATCGTCTGCCAGCGCTACAAATGTTGTTTTCATGAAGCCCCCATCCCCTAAAGGGGTGTTTAAAAGCTGTAAATAAATCTTTTCATATTTAGATCGATCGTGCTTCGCTGCTTAAATTTTTACCGTTTGCCTTGGTAATTCTACTATTGCGATAGTACCATTGCCCGGCGTACTGTTAATTGCAATTTGCCCATTTATAAGGCTCATCCTGTTAAGCATATTAGGCAGGCCAAGCCCTTTATTGGTATTGCTTTCATTAAACGCGTCAAAGCCTTTACCGTTGTCTTTTACTGTTATTGTTAGTTTTTCCGGCTGGTAATCCATCACCACTTCCACTATGGTAGCTTCCGCGTGTTTTACAATATTGTTCAGCAGTTCCTGTATGATCCTGAAGATAACCAATTCCTGCTGCAATTGATTTTTATATTCATTGCCGGTTATGCTAAGCGATGTTTGGTAAGCGCCGCTTTTTTGCATCAGTTGCAGTTGTTGCTCCACAGCGCCGGTAAGGCCAAGCTCGGTAATAAAATCGGGGTTAAGGCTTTTGGCAATATCCCGCAGGTCTTGTATGGTTTGGCTAAGCTGGTTTTTACTTTCCAGCAGTTTTTCTTTGGTCGCCTCCGGGTCATACACATCAACGGTATTTATATTCAGCTTTACAAAACTCAGTGCCTGCCCAATGTTATCATGAATTTCCTGGCTGATGGTTTTAAAGGTTTCTTCCTGGATTTCCAGGCGGGTGGTGAGGAGCTCGTGTTGGTAGGCTGCTTGCAATGCTTCCTTCTCCCGTAGGTGAATTTTTTTTCTGTTATTGAAATAGAGTATTATAACAATCAGGAAAAACCCGACGAAAAGGAAAACAACAGTCGCCAGCACGATACCTATAATTATTTCGTATTGATCCTTCTGCATAGAAAAGCTACAATAAAACTGCCATACAATAGCACATCCAGTGCATTCATGATATAAGTAAACAGGGGTACCCCTGTTTGATTGTGAACGTTGGTGAGTAGATTCCTAAAAATATCCGCTATCGCACTGCCTAATGATCCAAACAATACGCCAATTGCAAACCAAAAGAATTCATTTTTTAGCAGGTTCGAATGAATATCTTCTCTCAATTTCACATAAAAGAAAAGACAACTTACGTAAAGTGCTGAAATATCCCCAAATACTTTAGTGTAATTGTTGTTTTCAATCACTTTAAATATTTCCTGAGCAAGATAATTGCAGAAAGCGAAGGTTATTAAAGTAATTGCCAATATTAAAATTCGCCGGTTAAAAAACAACTTGCCGGTTGAAATAAACATGCCTGCATAAAATGCACTTTCCAGTGTGTTAAAAACATAGTACAACCAATGATTACTTTGTTTTTCGACCATGAATATATACCACCCTGTAGTTTCTGTTACAAGGGTTATAAAAAGAAAAGGGATAAAAAGCTGCCATACTCCGCTTTTTTTATTTAACAGTATTATGGCAGCTACAAAGCATACAATTTCAGCGATGACAGATAAATTGAACAGGGATGATATCATAAACATTTGGGATTAATTTCTATGGATTTGACTGACCGCTGTCGCCACCACTACCATTAGGATCGCCACCCGTTTCGCGAATTTTCTTTTTCAAATCTTCAATTTCTTTTTTGAGAGTTTGTTGGTTAATTAATTTTTTACCTACTCCCGTCAGTTCAAACTGACTTTCCTTTACTTGGAGTGAATCATAAAGTAACCGCTTTTGACCATATCTGCAACAAAAGTCTTTTGTAATTTCAAGCTTAAATGGATTATTATTTGATAAATACTGGTAAATAATATGAATTCTATACTTTCTGTGAATTGTGCCATCATTATCATCAGCGCCATGATCACCATCGGCTCCATAGCATGCAAACGAGGCTGAAATACCATCTACTACTGAATTGCCTTGATACAGTATTTCCTTATTAAAAAAATCGTACCAATTATCAAACAAATAGCTTATACTAACAGTATTTGATAAGTCCATTTTAACAGCATCGTGGCCAAGATGGTTGAATTTGTCTCCACTCTCAAGTTTGTTGATTAAATTAGATTCTTCAAAGGAGAAATAATCTGAAATCCACGTGTTCCCTGCTGGCAATGAAATTAGGTTATTTGCGGTCGCAGTTGTTATAACATAATAGCCCTTAATCTGTCTATCTTTAATCGGACAAAATATAAGTGTGAAACCATTTGTTTGCGGCACAGTCGGGTTAGGGCTAGCGCCGCATTTGCCTATAAATACTCTTATAGAATCAGAGACGTCAGCCTGGCTTAGTCCCCAGGTTTTCACAAAAAGATTTGTCAAGTCCATCAAATCACTTGCTTTATAATTAATAGCAAGGAACGTGGTTGAAAAAATTGACGAATAATTAGAAGAAAAGGATTGAAACCTTGGTTGGGTAACACTTGCATTTAGCCACATTTGAGGAATTGGCCTTGGGTTAGCCGCACAACCAGTAGGTTTTGCCGGACATTGCGCACTGACCAGATGGTGGGATAAAATAAAACCAACCAAAACCAATCTAGTTGTTTTTAAATAAAAGGAGTAATTCTTTTTCATTTCAAAGTTTTTTAAAAGGTTTAAAAAAAATTTACGACTTCAATTTACTTTAGGATTTACTCAAATGCAAGCTCTAACCCTGATTTTAAAAATCACATTACACTCATTTTATCCCCAAACGCTTTCTCACAGGGTATTTCAGCTAAATAGATAATTTTTAGTTACCGTGTTTTAATCTCTTGATACCGTTAAAACACGGTATTGTAACCGGGAGATTGTTGCGTAGTAAAACAGGCGTTTTACACGTTGTGCAGGCTTTTAAGTGAATGTAGGTTTGTGAAATGAAAATATCCTTATGAAAGGATAAATGCGGAAGCCGAAAAGCATATAACAGAGTAGGCAAAACTTAAAAAACTCAAAAAATGAAAACCAAAATCTTCTCAAAAGCGATCCTGCTTTTATCTTTTATGGTATTATTCACCATATTAACATCTGCAACAAAAAAAACAGAGCCAGTATTAATTAAGGCAACGCTTTTTACACACAC
>JABDFW010000128.1 GCA_013286305.1 Bacteroidota bacterium | reverse complement strand
AAGGCGAATTAATATTAACACACGCATTGGGAAAAAAAAAACGGCTTTAAAAGATGTAGAGGCTTTATTTGTTGAAGAGCAAAAAGGCAGTTACCTGCCTTATTTTATACAATCTTCAAAGGCCAAAGCTGAGGATGAGATGTATGTAAAATTGGAGGGGATTGATACAAAAGAAGCTGCGCACCGTATAGCCAACAGGCCGGTTTGGCTGGGGGATGATGATTTTAGGAAACTGGCGGCAAAATCGTCGCCTATATCGTTGCTTGGTTTTACCTTGTTTAATGAAGGCGAGAGCCTTGGGCCTGTGGAAGAAGTAATAGAGCAGCCGCACCAGGTTTTGTTGCGAATTACATTAAATGGAAAAGAGGCATTGATCCCTTTGCATGACGAAACTCTTAGTAAAATTGACCGTAAAAAACAGGAAGTGCATGTTATGCTGCCGGATGGCTTGCTGGAGATATACAGGTAAACCCCTATCCCCTAAAGGGGGAAAGAAAAATATGAAACGACAACCATCAATCGTGAATCGCGAAACACAACGATCTAAAACATAAAACCGGGAACATAAAACACAGAACATAGATCTGAAAACACAAAACCTCAATATCGTTGCTATCCCCGTTTGGGCATTAAAATTCCTGAAATTTGGTGTTGTTGGTGCAATAGGTACTGTTGTTGATTTTGGCGTAACCTACCTGTGCAAAGAAAAATTAAAGTGGAATAAATTTATTGCAAATAGTTGCGGGTTTAGCCTTGCAGTGATAAATAATTATGTGCTCAACAGAATATGGACATTCGAAAGTACAAGCAGCCAATGGCAAACGGAGTTTGGAAAATTTGTATTGTTCTCATTAATAGGCCTTGGGCTTAATAACCTGTTGCTGTATATATTTAATAATAAACTGCATGTAAACTTTTATATTTCAAAAGCTATTGCAACTTTAGTAGTGGTGGCCTGGAATTTCCTGTCGAATTATTTCTTTACATTTCGTTGAATAATCAAACATAGCCGGTAAGTATGTACAAAAAACGTTTACTTTATCTAATACTCATTTGTTCGGCTATCCGTATCATTGTTGCATCGGTAATTGAGCTGGGCAACGACGAAGTATATTACTACACCTATGCGCTGCACCTGCAGCAAAACTATTTCGATCATCCCCCGGCGGTTGGTTTGCTTATAAGGCTGTTTACTTTTAACCTGCATTTTCAGCAGGAAGTATTTATACGCATCGGCTCCATAGTTTTTGCCGCAATAGGCACATGGCTTGTTTTTAAAACAAGCACGCTTATGCGAAATGAAAGAACTGGATGGTATGCCGCCATATTATATAACACCAGCATTTACAGTTCCGTTATTGCGGGCACTTTTATATTGCCTGACAGCCCGCAAATAGTGTTGTGGCTGGCATCAATGTTTGTAATGCTAAAACTGGTGATGGCTTATCGGGATAATGGCAACGCGTCGTATGCACAGTGGCTGTTGTTTGGTTTGTTAGCAGGGTTATGCATTATGTGTAAAGTGCATGGTATATTCTTATGGGGCGGGCTTGGATTATACATACTTTTTTACAACAGAAAAATGCTTTTGCACCCGGGGCTGTATATTTCATTTCTAATTACCCTTTTTGTCATAAGCCCAATATTCGTTTGGAATATTCAGAATAATTTTATTACATGGCGTTACCACAGTACACGGGTAGAAGTACAACATTTTACTTTGGATACCGATGGTTTTACACAGGCTTTTTTCGGCCAGGTTTTTTATAATAACCCCGTTAACGTTTTTATTTTAATTGTTGCATTGCTTAATGTGAGGAGGAAGAATTTTTTACCTAAAGATGTAACGGCGCTTTTACTGTTATGCGGGTTACCCATTATTTTATTTGTTACCGGCATAGCGTTATTTAAGCCTGTATTGCCACATTGGAGCGGGCCGGGGTTTGTAGCTTTATCTTTTATGTGTGCAGCGTTTATTGACAGTTTAGTTGAAACAAAGCCTGTAAAATTTTATTGTGCTACACTAAAGGCAAGCGCTATTTTCCTAATTATCCTGGTAACAGGCGGTGTTGGTATTATTAAATTATACCCAGGAACCATCGGCAGCACAAATACCATTAATTATGGTGATGGGGATTTTACTTTAGACCTGTATGGATGGAAACAATTTGGTGAAACATTTAATGCATGGGAACGGGATGCTGTAGGCAAAAAAGAAATTCCGCCCGGGCTGCATATTGTTTGCAACAAATGGTTTCCGGCAGCACATATTGAATATTATGTTGCAAGGCCTGCTAATGATTATGTAATTGGCGTTGGCAATGTTAACGACCTGCACCAATATGTTTGGCTAAACCATTACCGGGGTGCTTTAAATATTGGCGATGACGCATTATGTATTATACCAACCAATTATCCGCAGGACCCATTGTTAGCTTATGGAACCTATTTTCAATCGGTACAACCAGTACATACTTTTACGGCGATGCGTGGTGGCAAAACCACACGTTATTTTAATGTGTATTTATTAAAGGGGTATAAAGGAAATGATGAAGCGCGGGATTATAAGGTAATATGACATTTAGTTAAAAGCGTAAGCTGCCGGTTTCTTAAACAAACCGGTTCCATAATTCATTTCTTTTAGCCCACATAAATGCCGCTGTTCTTGTTATTTGTTTTAGGGAACGAAAATTAGCTATACCTGTAGATATTAAATTTTGAAAGTTGAAATATTTACTGTGCGGTGCGGGGTAATCTTTATCCTGGTACATGCCCGATACATCAAGTGTGCCCGTGCCCCAGCTAAACTGAAACGTAAACCAGCATACCTGGCTGCACATGTGGTAACGGGCATGTGTGTTTACATCAATTTCAACAAAGTTGCCTGTTTGCGGTTGAATGGAAACAGTTTTATTAAGATCTGTAATATGCACAAAAAATGGTTTTGCCAGCTTTCGTAAAAACCAGGGGATTTCCTTTTTAAAAGAGGAAAGATTATTCCTTATAGCGTCACACACTTTTTCAAACGGAACTGTTGCCGGCGTTGGATCTATCACCATCTTCTTCAAATCCTCCATATACCTTTCAACGGCTTTTGCTGAATTAAGGCCGGCTGTATTTAAAGTATCAAACTTATCGCCGGGATACATAAAATGTGTACCAGGCAATTTTAGCGATTCAATTTTTTTCAGGGGTATTGGCCCAGGCGTTCATTCTTGCATTTTCGTTGTTGCAGAAGTAAACAAAACTTGCAAAAGGAACAGTTATTCGCGGGTTAAATACTTCCATCTGTTTTTTCATCTGGCGTATCTTGCTGTTTGCATTATCTACAACATCACTATCATTTCCTACCCAGTTTGCAAAAGAGAATTGGGTAAACAGTATATCAACTTTCCCAACCTTTCTCCTTATATAGTTGTATTGCTTTTCAGTAAATACACAATCATTCATATTTAACAATTTTTGGTCCCCGTCATCAATTGCCAGGAATGAATCCATTGAGCCTGATGAACCGCAAAACAATCTAATCCCGTCCACTTGTGTCCATTTATAAATGGGCAGTTCAATTATTTTTTCAAACCCCATTTTCATAAAAGCTTCTGCAAGCCTTGCTGATGCATGTTTTTGGTATAAAATAATAATGCGTGATTTATCTGCCTGCGGTATTTTTTTTAATGATGGAAAATTAAAATGATCAGGGTGCTCGTGAGAAATAAACAGGTAATCAATTTTAGTAAAATCTACCTCCATGGGTTTTGCCAGCAATGCCCAGCTATCGTTAAATACCTTGCCGGTTAGCCACGGGTCGCAAATAATAGCTTTGCCTTTGGTTTGTACTATAAAACTGGCATGCGATACAAATGTTATTTCCATTATTAAGTGTTAAAACTCACAACTAAGCTAAATCTTTTTTTAACACTCTTTATTCTTTTCATATTTCATTTTCCTTTCAAATATTTACCTTCACAGTTAATGCATAAGCTACAGCGCTATATTGCCCATTTTGACCTCGACAGCTTTTTTGTAAGCGTGGAAGTACTAAATAACCCCGACCTAAAAGATAAGCCTGTTATTGTTGGCGGCAGCCGGGAACGTGGGGTGGTAGCGGCATGCAGTTATGCAGCACGAAAATTTGGAGTGCATTCTGCAATGCCTATGAAGCAGGCTTTGCTGCTATGCCCGCAGGCTATTCTTGTTAGAGGGACAAGGGGTGAATACAGTAAATTTTCAAGATGGGTTACGGAAATAATTGCCGCTAAAGCGCCTTTGTTTGAAAAAGCGAGTATTGACGAATTTTATCTCGACCTTACCGGAATGGATAAATATTTTGACGTGTTTAACTGGACGATAGAGCTTAGAAAAGAGATCATTGACAAAACGCAGTTACCTATTTCGTTTGGGCTGGCAACCAATAAAATGATCGCTAAAATAGCAACGGACGAGGCAAAACCTAATGGCTATATTTTTGTACAGCCAGGTATGGAAAAAGATTTTTTAGCACCATTGCCTGTAACCAAAATACCCGGTGTTGGCGAATCTACTTTTACCGTGCTAAAGGAAATGGGTGTAAGGCTGATAGGCGATATTTTATTAAAGACGCCCGAAGAAATGGATAAGCGTTTGGGGAAATGGGGAACCGACCTTTGGCAAAAAGCACACGGCCTGCATTTTAGCGAAGTATCGCCTTACCATGAGGCAAAATCCATATCTACCGAAAATACTTTTGAAGAGAATACTGCAAACACGGAGTTTTTGCTGAGCGAATTGGTGCGGATGACTGAAAGGGTAGCTTTTGAACTAAGGCAGGATGAAATGCTTGCCGGTTGCATAGCGGTAAAAATAAGATACCCCAATTTTGAAACCACTACGCGGCAAACAACTATTCATTATACTTTGCGGGATGATGAGCTGATACCTGCTGCGATTGCCCTTTTTCATAAATTATACCGTAAAGGCAAACCGGTACGCCTGCTGGGGGTAAGGCTGAGTGAACTTACCAATAATGCCGTACAGGGAAGTTTGTTTGATGAAGCCGAAAAAAAAACCAATCTTTATAAAGCTATAGATGATGTGAAAATAAAATATGGCAGGTCGTTCCTTCAAAAGGCACGTACTGTAAAGAAAGATAAACGGGATTAATTTTTTTATACAGTCTACTTTTTTTGTGGGGAATAACTATCTTCGCACTCCTAAAAACAAAAAATATGAGCTTACGTTTAGGCGATAAAGCGCCGAATTTTCAAGCGCAAACAACTGCCGGCGACATTGATTTTTACGAATACTTAGGCGATGGATGGGGTATATTGTTCTCGCATCCTGCCGACTACACACCGGTATGTACCACTGAATTAGGCAAAACCGCCTTATTGCAGGAAGAATTTGCAAAACGCAATACAAAAGTATTGGCAGTAAGTGTTGACGCGCTTGATAAGCACCTTGGCTGGGTTAACGATATTAACGAAACACAGAATGTTACTGTTGGGTTCCCGATAATAGCGGATGAGGATAGGACGGTTGCCACACTATACGACATGATACACCCCAATGCATCATTAACCGCTACGGTGCGGTCACTGTTTATTATCGGCCCCGATAAAGCGGTTAAGCTTATTATAACTTACCCTGCTTCAACAGGCAGAAATTTTAATGAGGTATTACGAGTGCTTGACAGTTTGCAGTTAACAGCTAACTACAGCGTAGCTACCCCTGCTGACTGGAAAGCCGGCGAAGATGTAATTATTGTGCCTGCAATTAAAACAGAAGATGCAATTGCAAAATTTCCTAAGGGCGTAAAAATAGTTAAGCCTTATTTACGCTATACGCCGCAACCAAATATTGACTAAACGGCAACGCGGCAAAATAAACTGCCAACAGATCATGGTGTAAATCAGCCAATGGCCTGTTGGCTTTTTCGTGACCAGGCTATATACCTTCATGGCATCGTTATAAGCCCCCTTTAGAGGATGGGGGCTGTGCCGCTTCTTTTCCTAAGTTGCTGCAACAGCGCCTTAAGGTCTTTGGGTACCTCGGCTTCATATTCGTATTTAACTCCATTCAATTCAAATTTTAATTGCCAGGAGTGCAGGCCAAGCCTTGAAAGAATGGGCCGTTCGTCCTCTTCTTTTTTGGAAAGTTTATAATTGCGCTTAAACGAAGAAAGGTAAACAGGCGTAGCATCGCCATAAAGATCGTCGCATACAATGCTGTTTCCAATATGTTGCATGTGTACCCGTATCTGGTGTGTGCGGCCTGTAAGTATTTGAAATTTAACCCAGGAGAATAATTTAAAATTTTCCAGCACTTCGTAGTCGGTTAATGACGTTTTACCTTTTACATGCGTCATCATTTTTCCGTTATGGGCGGGGTGTTCTGCAATGGGCGCGTCTATGCTTCCTTTAGGCGGGGTTACAATGCCATGAACAAGCCCAAGATAATATTTAGCTACTTCACGGCCTTCAAACAGTTGCGACAGTTGTTTGTGGGTTTCTTCATCTTTTGCAAAAACAATAACACCGCTGGTACCTTTATCTAAACGGTGTACGGTAAATATTTCTCCATACTTTTCTTTCAGCTTGTCTTTTAACGAAGGCTCGCTTTGCTTCCTGTCGGGTATGCTTAGCATACCCGCCGGTTTATTTATAACAATAAATTGTTCGTTCTCAAAAATAATATTCATTCCTTCTGTTCATGTTATGTTA
>JABDFW010000127.1 GCA_013286305.1 Bacteroidota bacterium | reverse complement strand
AATTGCGGAGGAATTCGGCGTACATTATATCATAAAAGGCGGTGGTAATGAATACCAGCGCATGGATGAAATAAAAGCTACCAAAGATGCCTATATAATACCGGTGGCATTTCCGCAGGTGATGGATGTAGAAGACCCCAATGATGCACGCCTCGTAGCCCTTAGCGTTTTGAAACATTGGGAAATGGCCCCTACTGAACCGGGCGTATTTGAAAAAGCCGGGATAACATTTGCGCTTACCACCGCAGACCTTAAAGATGCAGGCGAATTTTTAACCAACTTGCGCAAAGCCATTCAAAACGGGCTGAGTGAAACGAAGGCCTTTGAAGCATTAACCAAAACACCTGCCACCCTTATAGGCGTGTACGATAAGGTAGGCAGCCTTGATGCGGGCAAACTCGCCAATTTTGTTATTACCAGCGGGCCAATATTTAATGAAAAGACCATCCTGTATCAAAACTGGGTATTGGGCCAAAAGTATATTGTTCATGAAAATGGATGGGAAGATCACCGTGGTAATTACAAACTCACCGTTAAACAAAACGGGGAGAATAAAGAATATAATGTTGAAGTAAAAGGCACACCCGATAAATTGTCTGCAACAATGCAGCCCGCCGGGGATACGGTAAAAACCACTGTAAATGTTTCTTTAAGTAATAAATTGGTACACCTCACCTGGACTGCTAAAACTGACAGCGTGAGATTAAACAGCCTGAGCGGCATTATTAATGATAATATTTGGACTGGCAACGGTTACAGCAGCAAAGGCGAGCCAATAACCTGGAATATGCAGTACGCCTCCGCCTATGTTGAAACGCCTGACACGGCGAAGCACAAGGGTGAAAAAAGAGGTGGAAAAGTGAATGCCGAGGTAATGTACCCGTTTGATGGTTATGGATGGACGGCAGCGCCGAAGCAGGAAGACATACTGATAAAAAATACAACGATATGGACAAACGAAAAAGAAGGAAAGCTGGAGAACACCGATGTATTAATTAAGAACGGGAAGATAGCTGCCATTGGTAAAAATCTTGCAGCAGGAAATGCCCGGGTGATTGACGGTACGGGCAAGCATTTATCGCCCGGTGTTATTGACGAACATTCACATATTGCTGTTACGGGAGGTGTAAATGAATGCTCGCAATCAGTTACTGCCGAAGTACGCATTGCCGACGTAATAAACCCCGAGGATATTAATATTTACAGGCAGCTTGCAGGGGGTGTTACCAGCTCGCACATTTTGCATGGCAGTTGTAACACTATCGGCGGGCAAACACAGCTTATTAAAATGCGCTGGGGCAGCAATGCAGAAGATATGAAGTTTGCCAACTGGGATCCCTTTATAAAATTCGCGCTTGGCGAAAATGTTAAGCGGTCTTACGGCCAGTCTAACAACCGTTTTCCAGATACAAGGATGGGTGTTGAGCAGGTATTGGTTGACGCCTTTGAACGGGCAGAAGATTACCAGAAAGCCGGTGTTAACAGGCGCCGCGACCTTGAGCTGGATGCCCTATCAGAAATTCTAAACCACAAAAGATTTATTACCTGCCACTCGTATGTGCAAAGCGAAATAAATATGCTGATGCATGTTGGCGATAAGTTCGGTTTTAAAGTAAATACATTTACCCACATACTTGAAGGGTATAAAGTAGCAGATAAAATGAAGGCCCACGGCGCTTTTGCCTCAACCTTCAGCGACTGGTGGTCGTACAAAAGCGAAGTGCAGGATGCCATACCTTATAATGCCGCCATTATGCAAAAGGTTGGGCTGATAGTAGCGGTTAACAGCGATGATGCCGAGCAGGCACGCCACCTCAACCAGGAAGCGGCCAAAAGCGTAAAATATGGTAATGTTCCTCAAGAGGACGCTTTGAAGATGTGTACGCTAAACCCTGCCACCATGCTGCATGTTGCAGACAGGGTGGGCAGCATTAAAGTAGGCAAAGACGCAGACCTTGTTTTATGGACAGATAGCCCGCTGAGTGTTTATGCCAAAGCCGATAAAACCATTGTTGACGGCATCGTTTATTACGATATTGACAAAGATGCAGCTATGCGCGTACAAATAGCAAATGAAAGGAACAGGCTGATACAAAAAATGATCGCTGAAAAGAAAAAGGGTGGCAAAACTGTCGCAGCTGAAGCAACCATTGACGAGATAAATGAGTGCGAAATTGACGGGCACAGACAGCAGAATATATTGTTGAGGGATGCAGGAGTTGGGGAGTAAAGGGGTTCAAGAGAAGTTCACGAGTTTCAGAAGTTCACGAGTTCAAGAAGTTCACGAGTTCACGAGGTTAAAAAATTGGAAAGTTGAGAAAGTTTTGGTGATTTATTGAACCGCATTTATTAAAATGATTTAACTATTAGTTTATGGCAGTTATTAAACGTTTTGAAGAAATACTTTCCTGGCAAAAAGCAAGAGAGTTGAATAATATAGTTGGCGAAATGATTGATACGGGTAAGTTTAAAAATAGCTTCAGGCTAATCAACCAAATTGAGGGTTCAGCAGGTTCTATTATGGATAACATAGCAGAAGGCTTCGAAAGAAGCGGTAACAGGGAGTTTATGCAATTCTTATATATTTCCAAAGGCTCCTGCGGTGAATTCCGTTCTCAATTATATAGGGCATTGGATAGGAAATATTTAAAGGCCGAGGAGTTTAATGTGTTATATAGCCTTACGATGGAGATAATTATATTATTACAAAAATTAATTGAATACCTGGAATCTTCGGCATTGAAAGGTTCAAAATACAAAAACCGGAACGCTTGAAAGAACTTGTGAACTACTGGAACAAGTGAACTATTGAACATTAAAAACAGTCAAACTTTCAAACAATCAAACTAAAAAAACTATGAGAAGAATACTGATAATAACAATTTTAGGGATCGCTGCTTTAGGAAGCCGGCTGAGCGCGCAGGAAACTATTTACCCTGCACCTGCACAAAGCCAGGATGTTGCACTTGTTCATGCCACCATACATACCGGGACAGGTGAAGTAATTGAAGATGGTATGATCGTTTTTTCAAAAGGCAAGATAACCAGCGTGGGAAAGTATTCGCAGCCTGAAGGCGGAGCGAAGGTTATTGACTGTACCGGCAAGCAGATATATCCCGGCCTTATTACACCCGTTACTGACCTGGGGTTAAATGAAATAGGCGCAGTGCGGTCAACACTTGATGAATATGAATTGGGGGAGAATAACAGCGATATACGGGCTGTGATAGCATACAACTCAGATTCAAAGGTCATCAATACCTTACGCAGCAATGGTATTTTACTTGCCAATGTTATTCCCGATGGGGGCATCATCAGCGGATCATCATCCGTTATGCAGCTTGACGCGTGGAATTGGGAAGATGCGGTATATAAAATGGACGGCGGCATTCATTTTCGCATGCCCAGCCTGGCTATACTGCCGGGGAGGTTTGGAGCAAGAAATGCGACTGACCCGGTTAAAGCTGCTTTAGACCGTATTGAAAAAGTCCGCCAGTTTTTTCAGCAGGCAAAGGCATATTTTGAAGAGCCAAAGCATGAGCATACCAATATTAAATTTGAGGCAGTAAAGGGGCTGTTCAATCAAACCCAAATATTTTATGTGCATTGCGAGCTTGTGAAAGAAATGATGGTAGCGGCGTCGTTTGCAAAAGAGTTTAATTTCCGCACAGTGATCATTGGGGGGGCTGATAGCTGGATGATTACAGACTATCTTAAACAAAACAATATTGCAGTTATCCTGGACGAAATGCACAGTTTGCCCGTAACACAGGACGATGATATTAACCAGCCGTATAAAACACCTTATTTATTGCAACAGGCAGGTGTGTTATATGCCATTTCGGACCAGCATGCCGAAACACGCGGCAGGAACCTGATGTTCAATGCAGGCAACGCGGTAGCTTTTGGCTTAACCAAAGAGCAGGCATTGGAGGCCATTACTATTAACAGTGCAAAAATATTGGGGATAGATTCTGTGACAGGATCATTAGAAAAAGGCAAGGATGCCAATATTGTTGTGAGCGATGGGGATATACTGGATATTACATCCAGCAATGTTATTTATGCTTTTATACAAGGCAGGCAAATTGACCTTAATGATAAGCACAAACAATTGTATGAAAAGTATAAATATAAATATGGATTGAAGTAAAGTGAAGTCATTGGTCATTAGGTCAGTAAGTCATTAAGGAACCGATGATATCTTTTTTGAAAAGATGTCATCCGTTTTATGTTTTAAGATGGTAATTAATATTTAATTCTTTTTACTCATTAAACGCTGCCTGGCATCAATTAATTCCCTTACTTTTTGCATTTTTATATCTATTCCATTTTTTATTGCATCGGAAGAAGGCATAACATATACATCAGGAAGCACTCCCCTGCCATTTTTGGGCCGGGTTGCATCATTTACAATGCGGTAGATGGGCAGTATTATCTCAATTTGGCTGTTAGGCAAAATAAGAGACGGTAAGTGAACAGACGTATTGCCATAACTGCCGCCCCCGCTTTCCTCCCCCACAACAGTTACATTAGGCTGCCCTTTTAAATGGGCAACAAACATACTCGCAGCCGAAAAAGTAAAACCGCCCTGCAAAATATAGATACTTCCGTTAAACTGGAGGACCTTTTTTGGTTGGTATAAATGGTGTTCAAGATGGCCAAAATGATACATGCCATCCTTTTGCTTTTTCGAAAAAAAGAACATGAGGGTTTTATATATCCATACCGGGTGAATGTATTCCCCATATTTAAAGCTGCGGCTTATAGCTTCCACTGTATCGGCTACTGTAAAAGGACGCTTAATAACATACCGTGTAAGATTTGCGCTGGCACCAATATTGCCCCCGCCATTTTCGCGCAGGTCAATGACCAAATTTGATGTGTGCCTCTCATGCAAAGTTTCAAAACTCTCACGGAAAAGCTTTCGAAGGCCACCACCTGAAAAAGTTATTATGTGCAGGTATCCCGTATTGGCGCTGTCGAATACCAGGTTGTTACTATTCTGTCTTCGTGCAGCCCTGAGTTGTTTCCTTGTTGGTTTAGGAAAAGGGATATTATTAACTACCCTGTTTCTTGAAGTATCGGGTATTGGGTAAAAGTTTTTTATAATGCCGGTTTTTTCAATCCCGGCAGAATCTATATAACTAATGGTATTGGTGTCCTTCAATCCAAATGCTATATTATAAAACAACGGGAAATAAATGCTCACCAACTGGTATTTAAAGTTATCAGAATAACCATCCATACTTATAAACTGGAACATGGAATCGAGTATTGCCCTGTTTGGCATACCATTAATGGAAGTGATGACAGTGCCCCTTTTAAATATTGAATCGGTTTTTATAGCATTGCCCACAACCACCAGGCTATCGCGCCAAGCTTTTATAGTTAGCGGAAACTGCGGCGTTTTATGTTTTGAAAAATATTTTGCGTACCCTTTTGATGAGCGTACCGTGGTATGCCCGCAATGTATCCTCGCTATAAGCTTTGCCACTTTGTTCCTGAACTGCAGCTCTGTTAAAGAATCCTGTATGCTGTTAAGGGTTGTATTAAAATACCAGTCAATGCTGTCTTTAGGTGTGTACCAATAAAGACTTGGATGATTGGCCTCGAGTGTTTTTTTTAGCACCACCACATCTTCTTTAAGTTTGGATGGGGCCAATTTATTTGCAGGCGAAAAATCATCTATTCTTGATGCGGTACATGAAAATAGTACGAAAGAAATTATGAACAACAAAAAAAGTAAGGTGTTTTTTTCCAAAAAACTATCATTTAATAAGTGTTGCTGTAAAATAAGCAATCTATCATTCCCGGCATAATTTTATTCATATTTCCTTACTATATTTTGCTTAATCTTTATTTATTAAATGCATCCCAGCCCTGTGCGGTTATATCAAATGTATTGCCGCCTTTCGAAATAAATTTTGTACCCTCTTCAAGCGGTGCTATGTAGCCTATTACGCTAATTTCCTCACTCAATATTATTTTGTCGTGATCCTCCTGCTTAATGGTGAAAATAAGTTCATAATCCTCGCCGCCATTTAAAGCGCAAACAGTTGGGTCTAAGCCAAATTTAAAAGCCGCCTGCCTTGTTTGTTCAGCAATGGGTAATTTTTCTTCGTATAACCTGCACCCAACATTGCTTTGCCTGCATATATGCAATATTTCGCTGCTAATGCCGTCACTTACATCCATCATGGCTGTGGGCATTATGCTATTGTTCTCCAAAAATTCAATAATGTCTTTTCTTGCTTCCGGTTTAAGCAGCCTGCCCACAATATAATCCTCATTTTCAAGATCAGGTTGTATTTGCGGGTTTTCTAAAAATATCTTTTTCTCTCTTTCCAGCAACGTTAAACCTAAAAAAGCGCCGCCAAGATCACCGCTTACGCAAATAAGGTCGCCATTGTTAGCGGTACTGCGTTTTACAAAACGGTTTGGGGCAACTTCGCCAATGGCCGTACAGGAGATAATAAAGCCTTTTTGCGATGCCGAGGTATCGCCGCCCACAAGGTCAACATTGTATTTTTCACAGGCTGCATACACCCCTTCGTAAAATTCATCAAGCGACTCCACGCTAAAGCGGTTGCTTATGCCGATACTCATGGTAATATGGGTAGGGGTGGCGTTCATTGCATATATGTCACTCAGGTTAACTACCACGCTTTTATAACCAAGATGTTTAAGGGGAGTGTACATCAGGTCAAAATGAATATTTTCTATAAGCAGGTCTGTTGTGACAACAGTTTGCTTACCAAAGTGGTCTATTACAGCCGCATCATCCCCAACACTTACGATAGTGGAAGCATTGCCAATTTCAAAATTGCGCGTAAGGTGGTCAATAAGGCCAAATTCGCCGAGAGAAGTTATTTCTGTTC
>JABDFW010000126.1 GCA_013286305.1 Bacteroidota bacterium | reverse complement strand
TGCTTATGGATTAGGAAGGATTGGTTGCCATGTGGCGGGTGACGGCGACTGGGGTATTATTAACAGCGCTTACCTGTCCAATGCCGATGGCACTGTAGCTCTTACAACACCTGCCAAAGCAGATTCTGCCTTAGCTATGTACAATAATATGTATATGGAAACCGGTATGACGGGTGTTGCCGACCATACACCGGTAAAAGCATTTGCCGGGTTGCCCGACTGGTTATTTGCTTACAGCTATCCGCATAATGTAAATAAACAAGGCATTGCTACTATTAATTGTCATTTTGATGATTACTGCAACCATTTGCCATTACCGGTTTTCCCTACGCCATTATACGAGATAGTGATGGCATTATTAATATTTGCACTGTTATGGTCTGTTCGTAAAAAATTCAAAACAGCCGGAAGGCTTTTCGCCGTTTATCTTATGCTTAACGGCATAGAACGTTTTTTAATTGAGCAAATACGGGTTAATACAAAATATTCTTTCTTTGGCATTCATCCAACACAGGCTGAATTGATATCCTTATTTCTTGTAATTGCAGGTTTGTTCTTATACTGGTACGCACCCAAACTTAAACCCCCTTTTAATTCAAGGCCGGCAACAGAAGAGGCTAAACCTACTTAAACATTTTAACACATTCCTTTGTGTGAGCATAACTGGAGTTATGGTTTTCAACTCTGTGCGGCATGTGCAACATTTTGTATAACATTGCAGGCTTAACATAAAGCATTCATGTATCCTAATTTATATTACGTTCTCAGAGATTTTTTTGGTGTAAACTGGCCTTTTTTTAAGATCATAGGTACTTTTGGTTTTTTTATGGCAGTAGCCTTTTTTGCGGCAGCATTGTTGCTGGATAAGGAACTGAAAAGAAAACAGGCAGAAGGCATTTTTACTTATACCGAACGAGTTATTACCGTTGGCAAACCTGCAGGCATTGCCGAACTATTGCTGACTTTTATTTTGACCTTTATTGTCGGGTACAAAGTACTGGGGTTGTTATTTATCGACCACGCAATGGATGACCCCATAGGATTTGTTTTTTCAGCAAAAGGCAGCTTTGTATTTGGATTACTTTTAAGCATATTTTTAACCGGATGGCTGTGGTGGGAAAAGAACAGGGAAAAATTACCTACGCCCGAGCAAAGAAAAATACATATTTGGCCAGGGGACAGGGTAGGGGAGATCACTGTTATTGCAGTTATCGCAGGATTGATTGGTGCGAAAATATTTGATAACCTGGAAAATTGGAGCAGGTTTGTAGCTGACCCTGTTGGCAACTTATTCTCCAGGAGCGGGTTAACTTTTTATGGCGGCCTTATTATTGCAACACTTGCCCTTTGGTATTATTTTTATAAAAGCAAAATTAGATTTATAGATGTGTGCGATGCGGCCGCACCCTCGCTTATGCTTGCCTATGGCATCGGCAGAATTGGTTGCCATATTTCGGGGGATGGCGACTGGGGCATTATAAACAGCGCTTATTTAGCAGAGCCAAACGGTGGATTAGGAGATTGTAACCCTAATAAATTGAACACGGCGTTAAATATGTATAGCTACATATACCAATACCCCGGTGCTAACGCGCAACCGGTACAGCACAAAACCGTAGATGCTTTTGGCGGCTTGCCCGATTGGTTATTTGCTTACAGTTACCCGCATAACACGCTTAAAGCCGGTGTGCCTACTACAAACTGTAATTTTGATGAATATTGTAATCACCTGCCCCTTCCTGTTTTTCCCACCCCATTGTACGAAGTAATAATGGCCTTGTTGATATTTGCCTTGCTTTGGTCTTTACGAAAAAAAATTAAAATAGCAGGAAGGCTTTTTGCTGTTTATCTTATACTAAATGGTGTTGAAAGATTTTTAATTGAGCAAATTCGCGTTAACACAAAGTATTCGTTTTTAGGGCTGCATCCCACACAAGCGGAATTGATCTCTTTGGGCCTTGTGGTAGGGGGGATATTTTTATACTGGTATGCACCGAAGATAAAAAACCCTTTTCCGGCCAAACCTGTTTCTGAGGAAGCGGAACCAACATAACTTTTCTGCGTAATATCTAAAAAAATACCCCGCAGTTTTTACGATGCGGAGTATTTTTTAAAAGTATATATTGGCGCTTACTATTTTAATTTGGCAAGTGCATCTTTAATTCTTACCCAGGCCCTTTCAATATTCGGCAGGCTGTTTGCGAAAGAAAAACGCACACATCTTGGTTCGCCAAAAGCATCGCCCATAACGGAAGATACATGCGCTTTATTTAACAGGTACATGGAGAAATCGGCAGAGTTTTCTACAGTTGTTTCGCCATCAGATTTACCGTAATAATAAGAAACATCAGGAAAAATATAAAATGCTCCTTCAGGTTCAAAGCATTTTATTCCGGGTACCCCTTTAATTAATTCCAATACGCGCGCCCTGCGGCGGGTGAATTCTTCCACCATTTCTAAAGAAGGCTTCAGGTCAGTTGTTAAGGCAACAACCGCTGCTTTTTGAGTAATTGAGTTGGTGCCGCTTGTAAATTGCCCCTGTAATTTTTCACAAGCTTTGGCAATATCGGGGTGTGCCGCAATGTAACCTAAACGCCAGCCCGTCATTGCAAAGCCTTTGCTTAATCCATTAATTATAACAATACGGTCTTTCAGATCGGCAAATTGAGCAATACTCTCATGCTTACCCACAAAATTGATGTATTCGTAAATTTCATCAGAAAGAATGGTAACATGCGGGTATTTTCTAAAAACGCCGGCCAAACCTTCCAATTCCGCTTTGCTATAGACAGCGCCCGACGGGTTACAAGGCGAGGAAAACAGGAAAACCGTGGTTTTAGCAGTAATAGCCGCTTCTAATTGGGCAGGAGTAATTTTAAAGCCACTTTCAAGGGATGTATGCACTTCAACCACCTTTGCTTTCGCAATTTTTACCAGCTCGGAATAGGTTACCCAGTAAGGGGTGGGTATTATCACTTCATCACCCTCATCGGCTAAGGCTAAAATGGCGTTTGCAAGGCTTTGCTTGGCACCTGTAGAGGCAACAATATTTTCCGGTTTATAATCAAGGTTATTGTCGCGCTTAAACTTTGTGCAAATAGCTTCTTTAAGGTCGGGAAAGCCGGCCACAGGCGTATAATGGCTCCAGTTATCGTTTATAGCCTTTATTGCTGCATCCTTTATGTGTTGCGGTGTATCAAAATCGGGTTCGCCAAGGCTTAAATCAATCACATCAATTCCTTTGGCCCTTAATTCACGGCCTAATTTGGCCATTTTCAATGTTTCAGGTTCATTAAATCTCTGGAGAATAGAAGATAGTTGCATGATCTGGTTTAATTTTTTAAAAAGCAGGCAAAGGTAATAAATAAAATATTTTCATAATCCCCATTTATTACACATTAGCCGGTTAATAGTAACTGTAAAACCTGCTAAGGCAGCTAATTATGTATCAGGGTATCAATTGTAAAAGCAGGTATATTTCTGCTGCTGTCGAAATAGCCCCGGGTATAGATGGTGTACGATATACCGGGGTTTAAGGTTACTGAAATGCTATCTAATGTAGTGGTTGTGCCTGTAGCCCGGAATTTCAGGTTGTAGGGGCCTGAAGGTAATACGAGATATGAAGAATAGGTTCTGTTAGCGTATTGGTCGTTAAAATACCTCGTATAATAAATTGGCTGCGTTGTGTCTGTGGCAACGGTATCTCTTACCCAAATATCAAATGGCGGCGAATTGGGACTGAACAGCAAAATGCGTATCTCCGATGTATCAAAGCCAAGCGGGCTATAATTATTTTGTACTACCTCTGGTTTAATAGTCCCGCCTTCATTCACCAGGAACATTATATAATTTTTGGAGGTGCTAAAGTCAATATTATTGTTAATAGTAAAGTTAGTGGTGTTTGTTGGCGCAATTTTTATATTGTAGTTTCCGGCTGGTATGCTAAAAAAATCAGTGTCAATTCCATACACTATCGGGGTTTTTATGAGGCTGCTGTTAAGGTATATATCTTGTCCAGGTGAACCTGGATAAACATTTACAACCTGCAATACTGATGGGATAGATGTAGTAGTTTTAGTACAATTGCTCATACCTGCAACAATAAAAAAAACGATAACAAATATGATAAGCGGTTTATTCATAATTTGCTCGAAAGTAAACAATAGGAGTGTGAAAAAAACCTAAATATTATGTAGAAATTCCAAACAGTAAATTCCAAAGTCGAAATTTAAAATCAAACCCCCAAAAGAAAATACCAAATTCCAAAGAAGGAAGTCAAGGTATGATTGCGTTTTTGCACATAGCTTTGCCCCACAATTAATGGCTATGCCCCACGAGAGTATTTCCGTTTTCGATATGTTAAAGATAGGAGTTGGCCCATCGAGCTCCCATACATTGGGGCCGTGGCGTGCAGCTATGCGTTTTATCAGCACACTCAGTTCAAAATATGGGTTACCTCATGTTAAGCAGGTAACGGTGTTATTGTATGGCTCGCTTGCAAAAACCGGTAAAGGCCATGGCACTGATATAGCAGTTATACTTGGTTTATGTGGTGACGACCCCGTAACAGTTGATGTGAATTCAATTGGTAAAAAAATACAGGAAATAAATGAAGATAAAGTGATGAAACTGAACAACGAGGTGGCTATTGTTTTTGACCCTTTGAAAAATGTTCAATTCCTGTTTGATGAAACTTTACCTTTTCATCCAAACGGATTATCTTTTCTTGCCGACATAGATAATGGTGAAAATATCAGTGAAACATATTTTTCCATCGGTGGAGGATTTGTTGTGAAGGAAGGTGAGAAAAATAATAAAAATAATTCGGTTGATCTTCCATTTCCCATCAATACAGCCGATGACCTGCTGCATTGGTGCATGAAAACAGGGTTATCAATAAGTGAAGTGGTAATGGAGAATGAATCTGCATGGCGAAACGAATCTGAAACAAAAAAGGGCATTACGAAAATATGGGAAACCATGCGCGATTGCATGTACAGGGGTTGCCACAGCAAAGGCGAGTTGCCCGGCGGTTTGCAGGTACGCCGAAGGGCATTCGATCTTAATAAAAAGCTTATTTGCAACAGGCCTTACCATGATTATAATTCGTGGGTAAAAGCCATACAACAGGGTGGCAATAATTTTCAATATATTCTCGACTGGGTTAGCTGTTTTGCTTTAGCTGTGAATGAAGAGAACGCTTCGTTCGGCAGGGTAGTTACAGCACCTACTAATGGTGCAGCCGGCGTTATTCCGGCGGTGCTGCAGTATTTCATCGTATTTTGCAATGGCAACGAGGAAGATAAGATCATACGGTTTTTACTTACCGCATCAGAAATAGGCAGCATTTTTAAAAAACAAGCTACCATTTCTGCGGCAATGGGGGGCTGCCAGGCAGAGATAGGAGTATCATCCGCCATGGCCGCTGCTGCCTTAACAGAAAATATGGGTGGTACACAAAGGCAGGCTTTAATGGCTGCGGAAATCGCGATGGAGCACCACCTGGGTTTAACCTGCGACCCCATTGGCGGCCTGGTACAAATACCCTGCATAGAACGCAACACCATGGGCGCCATTAAAGCGATAACAGCATCGCAACTGGCTTTGCAAAGTGCACCCGATTATGCGAAAGTATCGCTTGATAAGGTAATTAAAACAATGTGGGAAACAGCCGTTGACATGAACAGCAAATATAAGGAAACTGCAGAGGCCGGCTTGGCTGTGCATGTGCCGCTTGGCTTAAAAGAATGTTAGCGTTGCTATAAAATTATAAGTGATAGTAAACTGCTTTTTGAGAAAAATATTTAACCTTCACAGACATGGAAACAAGTTTTGTTTACGGGCTTAATTTTGCACAAAGTACGCTGGAGGCAAACCTGCGTGAAATAAGCAATGAAGACAGCATGCAGCAAATTGAAAATATTAACTGCATTAACTGGCTGCTTGGCCATATTGTAACTGTAAGGCAGTCATGGATACAGAGGGTAAGGCCGGGGTATTCATTTTATGAACCACTTTCGTCCCAATACAGAACGGGAGGATATTTTAATGCCGACAATGCAAACACAATAGAGCAATTGTTAACATGGCAGCAACAGCAGCAAAAAATATTGATTGAAATTGCAGAGAAAGATGATATAGGCAACAAGGATGTTTTTATAAGTTATATGCTGCATGAACTTTATCATGTGGGCCAAATAGGCACTGTAAGAAAACTAATAGGAAAGGGTTCCGGGGTGGGTATTTAGTGGCTACCTGCATAGGGGGAATAGAAAAGATACAGCATTGTTACCTGCACAAACTTTTTTTGGTTTTGATATTTACCGGATGGGTTGACTGAAGGCAGATCAAATACCGGTTTGTCCTAAAACCGACAGTATTTGTTCAATTACAGAAAGGCTCCTTTTTGTTATAGGGATAAATTTACCGCCAAATAAAAGTATTAGTTAGCTTTACCCCTAGTCAAATCTATACAGTTTATGAAAAAATATTCTCACTATTTGCTTATTGTAGTAATTACAGCTGCGATGGTTGTACCGGGCAGTATAAAAGCACAAAAAATAACCAATGCTCTAAACCCGGAGGCCGCGGGATTCTCTTCTGAACGGCTAAAAAGAATTGATAACAATTTGATTCATGGTCATCATGCGAATAGTATTAGGGCTTAGCAATCTTTTACCATTATATATGCCGCCATTAAGCAACATTTGAAGAAATACGCCATAATCGTAAGTTGTAGATGAAAGGCCGCCGCCCCCCGAAAAATATGTTTTAGGCCTTAGCGGGTAATCCATATCTAAACCAAAAGCCTTTTGCTTTGAATAACCTGTTGAGTCCTGTATATAAAAGTTTACAAGCCTGCCGGCTTTTTCTGCAGGAAGATTGAAATAAGTATCCTTCATGCCTAAGGGTTCAAATATCCGTGTGCGGAAAAAATCTTCAAGTGTAAGGCCAGACCATACTTCTACCAGGGCGCCCAGAAGATCTATATTAAGGCCATACATCCATTTTTCGCCCGGCTGGAACATTAGAGGAAGGTTTCCAAGCCTGTTCATCGCATTATACAATTTATCACCATGCACATCAAGCCCGGCGGTAATATTATTTTTAGCATAAATAGCATTGGCTTCGTTACTGCCTATCTGTGCATACCCAAGGCCCGAAGTATGTGTAATAATGTCGCGTATAGTTATATCCCTTTTTGCCGCGACTGTTGTATAGGTTGTATCCGCGGCATTAAATTTATCAAGCACGGTTTCATGCGCGAATGAGGGTATATATTTTGAAACAGGGTCATCTAATAAAAACTTGCCTTCTTCATACAACATCATGGCTGCAACGGTGGTTATGGCCTTTGTTTGTGAGGCTATCCTGAATATATCGTCTTTTGCAAATGC
>JABDFW010000125.1 GCA_013286305.1 Bacteroidota bacterium | reverse complement strand
CGAAAGTGAAAAGCAATTTTTTATTCTCTATATAGAAAAGATTGACTACTAATCGTATTTTTCCTACCTTGACAACAATAAACAGCTATTTTTAAAGTATTATGAAAAACTTCGATTCTCGATCTTATAGTATTTCAGACTTTATCGAATGGAATAAAAATGGCCTTTTGAAACTATCTCCTGAATTTCAAAGAAGGTCAGTATGGACGGATAAGGCAAAATCTTATCTAATCGACACTATTCTACGAGGTAAGTTAATGCCCAAAGTAATAATTCAACATCAACTGGTCGGTCAAAGGAATGTTAGAATTGTTGTCGATGGCCAACAAAGACTGAGAACAATTTTAGATTTCCACGATGATCTTTTCAAGGTATCCAAGGCCCATAATAAAGAATTATCGAATCTTACTTATTCAGTCCTTCCAACCGAATTATCAGAAGCATTTCTTAAATATGAAATTGGTGTTGATTTACTCTATGATATACCATACCCTGATTTGTTGGATATTTTTGCTAGATTAAACTCCTATACGGTTAAGTTGAATTCGCAAGAACTTTTCAATGCTCAATACCTCGGTTTCTTCAAGCAAGCAGTGTATAAACTTGGATTTAAATATGTCCAATACTATTTGGATTCGAACGTATTAACGTCCACTCAGGTTACCAGAATGGCTGAAGCAGAACTCAGTGCAGATCTCTTTATCGCAATTTTGGATGGAATTCAGACTAACAAAAAGGTTGAAACCTTTTACAGGAAATATGAAGATGACTCTACACATATCGATGAAACTTCCAAGAAGTTTGATCGGGTGATGAGCTTCATAGGAGCGATTTATAAGCCCTCAGATTTAAGCAAAACAAATTTTTCAAGAATTCATCTATTCTATAGCCTTTTTACAGCTGTTGCACATCAGTTGTATGGCTTAAATGGCGTCGATAATAAATATCGGAAATCTATAAGCGACAAATCCGTACCAAAAATTCGAGTCGCATTGGATAGCATAAGTGCAGAATATGACGAAGTTTTAAAGGACAAGGAGATGGAAGGTAGAACCAAGGAATTTAAGGATTTTGTTACCTATACTAGGAGAGGAACAACCGATACAGCCGCAAGAAGATATCGTGCGACATACATATGCAAAAAAATTATAAAGCCCTTGTAAAATGGCTGTTAAATCCCGTTCAAAAATTGAAGCGGCACATAGTGATTTCCAAAAAGAGTTACATAAATTAAGAAGATTTACTGCTCAAAATATAATATCATTTTCCTCCGGGCAGCTCACGCAGAGCCAAATAGATCTTTTAATTGAGGCTGCATTTTTTAATACTTTCAGACATTACGAAAATTTTATCCGTGAAGCATTTTTACTGTGCTGTATGGAGAAAGTAACAAAACGCCCAAAGGTTACATCATACCTCAAAGCAAAAAGCTTCGAACATTCTGAAAAATTAATTAAATCAACTTCATCTTTTTTGGATTGGGCTCACCCCGACAAACTTGTATCAAGAGCTGAATTATATCTCGAAAACGGCCGTCCATTTAAGGCAATAATTAATACACACAGGGTAGCCCTTCTTTCATTTAAACGACTAAGGAACCATATTGCTCACGATTCGATTGAATCATTGTCTGACTATAAGAAGGTACTTATCAGTTATCATTCAACCCTGCCAATAAATATTCCATCTGTGGGCAGTCATCTCTTACTTCCTTCACTAACCACCCCTTCCCAAACTTTACTAGACGATTTCTTTGACACTGTAGATACAATCGCAACATATTTAAGCCATTAGCAACCGTTCCGCTGTAAAATCCCTTATTCCCCGCGGAATACCCGCGCGACCAATCATCCCGGCTGGCCGCAAAGGCCTGGCAATGAGACTTTATGGAGAAGGTAATTTAAATGGTGCTATTTAAAGTTTTCGTCTTTTCTTGAATTATTCCAAAACAATTATTATCTTATGGTTCGATTATGAGAGTCTTGCTCTATATTTATGAGGGAGTTGACGAAAAAAATTGCGTTTGCACAGTTCCCAAAATTTAACGACTAAATAATAATGGCTAATAATCAAATGATATGACTTGGTAATTTGTGTGTAATAATCGCAAATAGTTGTCCAAAGCTACATCATTGCATCGATGTTTTGTTTCCAGATAAACCCTATTTAAACCTTCCTAATATGAACTTGAAAAATTATGATAAAATAGCCAAACTATTAAAGCTAGCAGAGTTCGGAATATTAGGATTTTTGGCTTATTATACAGCCGCCAAAGCACAAAATATTAATATTTGGGTGTTGATAAGCACTTATACCCTTCTTTTTGTATTATGGATTATCGATTTCTCGTATAACAAGCTTCACACAAATAATCTCGACCTGTTAATTAGACATTTCTACGAGCAAAATCACTTTCACCCAGATGCAGATGTAAGAATCACAATTCATAAAAAAATAAATGAAACAAGTTACAAACAGTATGTTAATTATTATCCGACTGGTGCAAAACGGGGAAAAACACATGAGATAAAAAAAGGCATAGTGAAATATGCATTTAAACAAACCCAAGGAGAGTTTAGTGAAAACTTCGTCACAATCGAAGAAAAGGTCGAAAAATTATTAAACAAGTATAATTTTCGTAAAGAAGAAGCAGACCAACAAGTAAGTGATGGCGAATTATCATACTATTGCTGTCCAATAATGGATGATGGAAAAATTTGGGGTGTACTATATATGAACTCAAAAAAACTTTATACTTTTCCTAAACAAGAAGAACTTCCAAATAGTCAATTATCAAAAAATGTTAAGGCTCTAATCAAAATGATTGAAAATGAAATTGACTAAAATAAGTAACCGGTTTGATATATTTATATCTGAAGAAAAAAATGACCGGAAAAATAAACCTATCTATTTAAATGGAAATAAAGTGTATTATAGATTTATGGGGCGATTTTATATTCCAGACCATGTTTATAAACTTTCACCTCCTTTTGTAAAAGAACTAAATAATCTAAGAGAAAAATATGCATTAACAGTAATTGATAAAGAATTTAACGATAAGGTAATTGTCGATGCATTAGATAATCTCAAACATAAGTACAAGGGGCATATTAAATTACTTGACTTTGGCTGCGGCTATGGTTACGCTGGTGGACTAATCAAGTCTGTATTTCCAGATTCTGCTTTGTTCGGAATAGACATTCGAAAACCACTAGAAAGAAAACTTCTCCAATGCTACAGCGACTTTACAATAAAATCAATTGACGCGAGGTTACCTTATGCTGTTAATTTTTTTGACATTATTGTTTCATTTTTTGTCTTTCACTTTTACATATCTGACTTTCAGATAAAAGAACTTTCACGAGTTATCAAACCCAACGGAACCCTTTTTGTCAATTTAATTAATTCTGCTGATTTTGAGGTTTTGAATCGACTTAATGAAGCTGGTTTTACGATTTCAGAGCAAACCGAAATAGTTACAAAAAATAATTCAGGGAGGGGCTATTTCTATTGTTTGACAAATACTTAAAATTTTTAGGCCACTAGCCCAGCTATTCTTAGATTCTATGCATTACTTTGAGTAGACTCATATAATAAAGGAGCGCGAATCGCGCATTTGTTTTCCATTTGGCTGTTATGCTAAACATGTAGCAGTGTTAACCGCTAAGCACAAAGACCCTTGGCTAAACTATATCGAGAAAGTAAATAGTTTTGTCGTTAAGCTTCTTGCTTCCAATAGCATTTAAGCAAGCAAATCCCAAAACCCACCCGTGCGCCTGTTGTTTAAGTTGTTTGCTTGTACTATCTCAGATTTTTGATAAAACCCATTCCGAAGCTTCGCGCTTGCAATATCATTCAAAAAACTAATCCTAAAACCCACCTGTGCGCCGCCCTGTGCTATCCTTAGAGTTAGCTTTGCGCTCTAAGGATTTCTCAATAAAAAGCCAGACTCTGTCTGGAATTTATTAACCAAGTGCTAAAATTATATATAAAAGTCACATTTTGTTCTATACTACACACATTGAATATTATATGTGGTTTTTGTGCCCTGAATTCCAGGCAAAATCCGATTCTTATCAAAAATACAAAGAGCGCTGCCCCCCGTTGTTCAAGATGTTCCGCAGGGGCATCTTGAACTAATAATAAAAGCCCTTTTGTAAAGGGTATTCAACCTTACCATTGCTGAGCAAGTGTTTTGCCGTGCTATCCAGGTTTGCGTGCCTGGCAATCTTACGATTTCAGTCATTCTCGTTTTCATCAATCAAGCGTAAAATATGCAGTACAAATCCAGTAGGTTCAATATTCATTACGTACTGTTGTATCGCATCTGTATTGTAATGCATTTGCAGCACCTCTTTGCCCAAAGTAGTAACTGCATAGTATTTTATTTGGTCCACATGTTCGCTTGATAGCCACCCTTTTTTAACCAGAAGCCGCTTCTCATCATTAATGGAAAGACATATATCTGTTTTAGCAAAAAATCTTTCGAGCCAATAGTCATTTCTGATGTTTTCCATTTTGTCAATTATGCGCAGCACTAAAAGCTCAACCTGTGTAGGGGCTTCGTCCATTGTTGTTTGTTTGGACGTAAAATTAGCAAACTCCCGTCGTTCGCTTGCTGCATCTTTAACTTTGTACAAAACCCACCCGAAGCTTCGCGCAGTCAATAGCATTCAAAAAAATAACCCCAAAACCCACCAGCCTATCACGCAAATCTTACAAGCTGCTAAAAACAGCCAGCTTATACATATTGTCATCTTGCGGGGTTGCACAATGCAGCCAGCTTTGCAGGGCAACTTCTGCGGTACAAGGCCCGTAGGTAATGACCTTGATTTTTCTCTTTAGCGATTCTTTCCACAGCATCCCTAAAACCTCCCGCAGCATTTCGCCTCTGAAGGGTGTAAACATAAAAAATACCGTTCCTTCCGAATAATCTGCTTCCCGCGCATCAGCATGTATAAATGCCACCTTGGATAAATCAAGCCCACTGGCGCAATCCCTTGCATACGCACAAAAAGCCGGCTCAAACTCTATGCCTTTAGCGGCAATTCCGGTGAGCAGATTTACTAAAATGGCTGCCTGGCCCAGCCCGGCGCCTATATCAACAAAAACATCTTCTTTGCTGAAATGGGCTTCCTCTGCAAGTTCGAAAACGATCCTTGCCGGTGTTTTTTGATAATACACCATTTCCGGTTCCAGATCTTTGGTTTGCTCTGGCATAGCCTGTACGGAGAATAACCCGTTGATAAATAAATCAAGGTTGTCGTAACCCGGCTCGCCGGGGTGCTCTCTATCCCCAGTATTAACACCAACGTATTCGCTAACTAAGTTTTTGAATTCTGCTCCTGTATATGTCCCTGTTCGGATATTTGCACGGAGTGTTTCAAACAGGTTACTGTCAATTTCTTCCAGTGCCGACTTTACTTTTTCGGCGCGGTATTTCAACAAGCCCAGTTTACTGGGTTGCGCTGTTACCCGCAGCAGTTCTTCAATGCGTCCAATAACCTGGAACTCGAGGAAGTCTATAACCGCGTTACGCTCATCAAAGTTCTTCTCTTTGCGGAGTTGCGCATTTTTCTCCATGGCCTCTATACATGATTGTAATTCAAAGATGGCAGCCTCTGAAGGTATCTGATAATTAACAATGCGTGGTTCCTTATTGGTCAATACAGTTTTTTTTGAGTTTAAAAAAGATGGTGTGGTATGTTAAAGATAAGGCGGCATTCTTTTCTGAGGTATTGTGCTATTTTAAAGTTCGGATAAGAAACATTGTGAACAATCCTGAAAGGATTGAATCTACCTGTCGGCAGACAGGTTTGAATAGCCCCGTATGAAATACGGGGAAAATAATAATGAGGGGCTAAACCCGCCGCGGCGGGTTTAATATTTTATTTCATGATAATTTACTGAACTCTGTAACGGTTCAATGAAATTATCACCTTAACCCCGCGTTTTATGCAGGGTTATCTAATATTCCCCGTAGTCTTTTTTTTAAAAAACGAGCGCCTGCCAAAGGATTCTTCGCATAATGCAATTAATATCTTTCAATATACAATTTCTCTGTAGATTTGAAAAACTGCTTAAATGCGACAACCGATTGCCTTGCTTGCCCTTGTATTATTGTTTTCTTTTTCCATACATGCAAAAGCCCAAACCAACCACTTGCCGGTTTATTTAAATCATGTATTTTTTGTGATTGACTCCAATTCGTATGCCCACATATTTGATTCCGCCGTTTTTAAGAAGATCGGGTTTACCATGGTAAACAAAACAACTACCACAGAAGGCTCATGGTATGGAAAATACCTGATGGGCCGCGATTCCTATTTTGAGGTCTTTTATCCATCGGGCTTACAAGGCTCAGTGGTAGGCAATTTTGGTTTTGGTTTTATGACCACTACCTCCGGCGATCTTGATCAACTGCAGGCCCCATGGAAAGCCACACATAAAGACTCCGTGAAACTGGATACGAATGTGATCGTCAACGGTGTAGTTAAACGTCCGTGGTTTTATTCGCTTTCGCTTTATACGGTGGACAGTTCCAAATCCGGATCAACCTGGGTTATGGAAAACACCCCCGATATGCTAAAGTCGGTGGGATTTACCGGTGATGAAATGAAAAAGCCCATCCTCTGGCATAATTTTATAGAAAAGCAAATGAAAATGAAAACCACCAAATCCCTCAACCGGATTGTTGCGGTGGAGATCGTCACCAATAAAAAGGAATTGGGTTATTTTAAGAAATCCTTTACAGGGTTCGGCTTAACGCAAAAACACCATACATTCTATAATGAAAATATTCGTATCACTTATACCCTGGCAAATGTTCCCACAAGTGAATTAAAGAGCGTGGAAATAGAATTAACCGATGCTTTTGCTGAACAAACATTAGCCCTCGGCGATAAACTTTCCATGCATGTAAAAGATAAAAGCGCAACATTATTTTTTGCACACTAACTTAATCTGTAGCTCCTTCCCGCCGGGATGTTCGGTTGTGGTATCTTAAACTTTGGATAAAAACCATCCAGAAATATCGTAATGTCAATTGCTTTTAAAAATGAATAATAGAGTCACGTCATACTCGCCGGGCTAATAAATATCCTAAAACAATGTGACTAATTATTTTAGTTTCACGTGAAACATAATTACTAAAATATTTGGCAATACCAATTATATTTTGTAAATTACAGCTACGTTTTGAAGTGTGCCTATAAGAATGTAATAGCTGCGGTTTGGCTAAAACCAAGACAGGAAAAAACAAAAAAAAATATGCTTATTTGTACGAATGTGTACGGTTTGGAGAAAATGAGGCCTCATGCTTTATGCTGCATGCGTTACACGATGAAAATCCGCAGGTGTATTGCTTATAGTATAAGGCTTGGGCCTTCAATCCTCACAATCCGAT
>JABDFW010000124.1:5944-7487 GCA_013286305.1 Bacteroidota bacterium | reverse complement strand
TTAAGATTCCCAACGTAAATGTTCATTTGTTTAAGATTATGTGAGATAAAAACCCAAATGCTAACAGTAACCAAAACCCAAAAACATTTACGTGGAAACGTTCAGGAAAAATGGAACAACTGCTCATTGGACTAAACGAAGATATAATTATTTATTAATTCGCGCATTAAATTTTCCAGCCTTTTTAGGGCATCAAAAACCAGTTTTTTTTTACCGTAAAAACCAGCCTGAATGCGTTTTTTAGTTGATTTTGCGTTAATCCGGGGTTCTTCCTTCCCGGTCAGGGGAAGTGCAATTTGGAGTTTGGTGCAGTTAACCCGGCAAATTCGCAACTGTTGGTAACACTGCTTGCCGTTTACAACATAAATTTAGTATAAGCAGGTTATTCGCTTCTAATCCCTACTTTTGCGGCTCTAAAAAAATATTTTTATATGGCAAATACAGCCGATATAAGCCGCGGAATGATATTGAAACTTGACGGCAGCCTTTATACAGTAGTGGAGTTTGGTGAAAATAAAACAGCAAGAGCTGCAGCAAAAGTGTGGGCTAAATTGAAAGGGGTTGATAACAAACGTACTATAGAAAAAACATGGAACAGTGGTGAAACTATTTACCCAGTGCGTGTTGAAAAGAAGGCGTACCAATTTTTATACAAAGATGAAAGCGGATATAATTTTATGGATAATGAAACCTTTGAACAGATAGCGCTGGCAGAGGAAATGATAGATTCGCCCCAATTTTTAAAAGATGGCGCCGAAGTATTTGTATTTATCAATACCGAAACTGAGCAACCCATTGGGGCTGAATTACCTGAAAAAATTACTTTACTTATCACTTATTGCGAACCCGGCGTAAGGGGCGATACCGCTACCCGTGCAGTTAAGGCCGCCACTGTTGAAACCGGTGCAACGGTTAATGTACCGCTGTTTGTGAATGAGGGGGAATTGATACGCATAAATTCAAAAACAGGTGAATATGTGGAAAGGGTAAAAGAGTAAGCTGATTAAAATATTGTAAAAGCTGCCATAACAAGGCGGCTTTTTTTCGCCCCTGGCTTTAGGGGGAGTGCTCCCGGAACAGTTACTTTTAAGGTCTGTTATTGAGATATTATCGTTTTTTGCTCATTTCTGAAAAAAACTAAAAAAAGCCTGTTTTTGCGAAAAAATGGCTACTTTGCCACCCTTTTCCGGGTAAAAATGGCCAAAATTTATTAAAAACTCAAAATCTCAAATATGGACTTCAAACAAATACAAGAGTTAATTAAGATCATTAACAAGAGTAATATAGGGGAGTTGACAATAGAAGAAAATGAGTTTAAAATAACTATTAAACAAAAAGAGGAGCGGGTACAAACCTTCGTGACTGCACAGCCTGCCCCCGTTTATTCACCGGGACCAACCCAGAGTTCTCAAGCTACTTTATCATCACCTGCTGAGCCTGCACCAGTTGCCGCAAAGCCCGATAACCTGGTTACCATAAAAAGCCCTATGATCGGTACTTTTTACCGTCGTTCTTCCCCCGATAAGGCAGCTTTTGTAGAACC
>JABDFW010000124.1:0-5934 GCA_013286305.1 Bacteroidota bacterium | reverse complement strand
GTGTGCATTATTGAAGCGATGAAATTATTTAATGAAATAGAAAGTGAGATAAGCGGCAGGGTGGTAAAGATATTGGTTGATGACGCAAGCCCTGTTGAATTTGACCAGCCTTTATTTTTAGTGGAACCAGCTTAGTGAAATGTCCATAGTCCTTAGTCAATAGCCCATGGGTTTGGCTATGAACTATGCCCCGTGAACTATGAACTTTTCCTTCAAACTCTCAAATTGTATAAATGTTCAAAAAAGTACTTATAGCCAATCGTGGAGAAATTGCACTTCGTATAATAAGAACCTGTCGTGAAATGGGCATTAAAACGGTTGCAGTTTATTCAACAGCCGATAAAGACAGCCTTCATGTAAGGTTTGCTGATGAAGCTGTTTGTATAGGCAGGCCGTCAAGCGCTGAATCTTATCTTAATATACCCCATATTATGGCTGCCGCGGAAATTACAAATGCAGACGCGGTACATCCCGGTTATGGCTTTCTGGCAGAAAATGCAAAATTCTCCCAAATATGCGCGGGGCACGGAATTAAATTTATAGGGCCAACAGCAGAGATGATCAGTGCTATGGGCGATAAGATAACCGCAAAGGAAACCATGATAAAAGCCGGTGTTCCTGTTGTGCCTGGCAGCGGCGGTTTGCTTGAAAGTGTACAACAGGCAAAAGAACTGGCTAAAAATGAAGTGGGTTACCCGGTTATATTAAAAGCCACTGCCGGGGGCGGTGGCAAAGGTATGCGTGTGGTATGGCATGAAAGTGAATTAGAAAAAGCGTATGATACGGCTAAGGCCGAAGCTGCTGCATCATTTAAGAACGATGGTATTTATATGGAAAAGTTTGTGGAAGAGCCACGCCACATAGAAATACAAATTGCAGGCGACCAATATGGCACTGTTTGCCACCTGAGCGAAAGAGATTGCTCTATTCAAAGACGCCACCAAAAACTTGTAGAAGAATCTCCTTCGCCATTCATGACCCCCGAACTTCGCCAAAAAATGGGTGCTGCCGCCATTAAGGCTGCCAGCGCCATTAACTACGAAAGTGTAGGTACTATAGAATTTTTGGTTGATAAGAATCGAAACTTCTATTTTATGGAGATGAATACCCGCATACAGGTAGAGCATTGCGTAACAGAAGAGGTTATAAATTTTGATCTTATCAAAGAGCAAATTAAGATAGCGATGGGGGAAAAAATATCGGGTGAAAATTATGAGCCCCGTAACCATGCTATTGAATGCCGCATAAATGCAGAAGACCCCTATAACGATTTTCGCCCCTCACCCGGAAGGATCACTTCTCTCAATACCCCTGGCGGCCACGGCGTGCGTGTTGACAGCCATGTATATGCCGGCTATGTAATACCGCCATATTATGATTCGATGATCGGTAAGCTCATTACAATTGCCCGTACACGCGAGGAAGCCATTAATACTATGTACCGCGCGTTGAGCGAATATGTGATAGAGGGGGTTAAAACAACTATTCCTTTTCATCTGCAGCTGATGCAGAATAAAGATTTTAGGGAAGGCAATTTTACTACTAAATTTTTAGAAAGTTTTAAGATGCAGTGACCTGCAAAACTGAATACATACCGCACAACAGAGCACCAGGCTAATACTTCCTATTCTAAATTGATGGTATTTTGATTTATATCTGCAATGGCATAAGCTGTTAAAGGGCTGCTATTGCCGGCAAATCTTTCCATTATACATCTTTGCACGTTTTATAGACTGAAGACTGCAATAAGTAATAAGAAAAAGGGTTAACGGATTTGTAATTAATTTCATCAGGAATATCTTTTATCTTACATCAGCATCCTCGTTTGCACAATTTAAACTTCACTCAATCCAAAATATATGGCAAAATCAGTAAAAACGGCTGCTAAAAAAGCCGGTGTTAAAAAAAACGCTTCTGGGAAAATATCCTCAAAAAAGCAATCAAAAACTATTAAGTACAGTGATAAATCTACTGACCAGCCAGAACTTGTGCCTATATTTAACGAGATTAGAAAAATGCTGTTGGGATGTGTAAAAGGAACAATAAAAATTCAGGAAGACAGTGCCGGCCAAATACACCTATACAGCAAAAAACAAATTGAGGTATCAGGCAAAAAAAGAGATGAAATATATTTTGCCAGCGCAATGGTTCAAAAAGGATATGTAGGGTTTTATTTAATGCCGGTTTATTCAGATGTATTTTTGGTAAAAGAAATAGCCCCGGAGCTTTTAAAATGTCTTAAAGGCAAATCATGTTTTCATATTAAAAAGCTTGATGAAACGCTAAAAGGCCAAATACAAAATGCCCTGGAGGCCGGCTATAGTTGTTTTGAAAAGAAAGGCTGGGTGTAAGAAGCGGTTTGCCGGTTAACTGCTCTCTTTTTTAGGCCAAAAATTTTATAACAGGCAACCTTTTAATCAAAAACAGGGTTTCTCTTAAGTATAATTCTTTAAAAGACGTACTACTTGACGGATCTGCTTCAAATAATACAGGGATGTGCTGAAAATAATGCAAAATGCCAGAAAATAATATATGACAAATATTTGGGGTTTGCATTAAAAACGGCTTTCCGGTATGTACATTCTTATGATAACGCAGCGCACGCGGCCAACGACGCCTTTATTAAGATATTCAAAGCTTTCAAAAATTTTGAAATAAGAGATAAAAATAATATTGAGGCAATGCTACTTGGATGGATGAGAAGAATTGTAATTAACACATCTATTGATTTTATGCTGCGCGAAAGCCTGGTTCCTGAGCATATTGTGATACCGGAGGAAGTATGGAATAAAAAAGATAATGCCACAAATGGTGAGAATAACCTGGTTTATAAAGAGCTTATAAGCCTGGTAAGAAAACTTAGCCCGGCGTACAGGGTTGTATTTAATTTGCACGTAATAGATGGATACACGCACCCTGAAATTGCTAAAATGCTGGGTATTTCAGTTGGTACATCCAAATCTAACCTTGCAAAAGCCAAAACTTTTTTACAAAAATTCCTTGTTAAGGATCACAATGGGAACGTTTTATGTTTTACATGAAAAGTGACGATATAGAAGAATTGTTCCGCGAAGCGGCGGAAAAGTATCACATTGATACTGAGAAAGCTGCTGCCTGGAATGATGTGCATGATACAGTGCATGCTGATGATGCACAGCCCCAGCCCCCAGCTCCCGCTGAAGACAAAAGAAAAAAGCGGTGGCTTATTTTAGTGTGGTTCTTATTGGTACCGTTTGGCTGGTTTGCTCACTATGCATGGAATTCCATGCACGAACAACAAAGCATGAAAGCACAGCAACTTTATGCTAATGCTAATACCCAAAAAAATCTTTCAAAAGAAAATAACGCAAAGCAAACTATTATTAATAGCGCTGAAAGTAAACAAACACCACTGACAGACAATTCCAGGGCCGTTGCAACTGTACAAACTGAAAAACCACCATATAAGAACACAGGCAGCTTATTGAGTAAGAGCACTTATCAGCTTATCGTGCAACCACCTCAGCCAAAAACTGGCCAGGATGCTTTCACCAATAAATTCGGGAATGAGCTGCCTGGTAGCGGCCTGCCGGATAAACTACCTGCTGCAAAGCCTGATGATAAGGCCGCATTGACAAATGAGGAGCAGAAAAAGAACGTTGCGGCTAATGGCAATGCGCAGGTAACCCCAAATTCAGCGATTGAGCAAAAGAACAGTTCCCCTCAACAGGAATTGGCAACTAAGAATACTGCTAAAAAAGAACATTCCCCTCCGGCCAACGAACATTATTTTTATGCGGGATTGGTAGCATCCCCCGATATTAGTTTTATTCATTTTCAAAAAACATCTCCTGCCGGCCTGGGTGCGGGAATTTTGTTGGGGTATCACATTAATAAAAAATTTAGTATAGAAACCGGGGTATTGATTGATGAAAAAAATTATTATACTGAGGGCGGGTATTTTGACAGAAGCCGGGTACCCTATTTTGCTAACAACAGCAATTTAAATATCATTGATGTTAACGGCGATTGTAAAATGATTGAAATTCCGCTTAACCTGCGTTATGCATTTAAAACCAAAGGAAAAAATACATGGTATGCTACGGGAGGATTTTCATCTTACATGATGGGGCGCGAATATTATAATTACGATTATAAAGATTCCTGGAATTCAACCACGTATAAAAGCGGGTATGCTTACCATAGCGGGGTTAAGAATTGGTTTTCTATAGTAAACCTCGGTGCAGGTTATGAAAGAAGCCTTGGAACAAAAACTAGTTTACGAATAGAACCATATATAAAGATACCGGTAACAGGCGTAGGAACAGGGAATTTATCAATAACCAGTATGGGATTATATTTTGGTATCACGCGGCGAATACCCTAGCAGGCAGAGGGCGGGAACCCAATACATAAAATTTCATTGAAAATATGATCATGCTAAAAAGACAAATTATTTTGTCAATTATTGCCTTGTGCATATTAATAGCTGTTGCCTGGGGATTTTACGCGTATAACAAACCCCATTAAAGAGCAGAAGATAAGAAAACTGATGTTAAACTAAGCGCGCTAAAAAATATACGCTGTTGCAAGCCTGGGATGGGCTTGTAGCAAAGTAAAAGTAATCTGTGAAAAAACATCCCGTTTGCCAATATCCTGTGTTTTAAAGCCAGCATGGCTTGAGCGAACAATTGTTTCTTTGAAGTTAAAATGAAGTGCCGTGGGTAGAAGAAATTAATTTTTGCGCGAGCCATGCATTTTTATGCATCAATTTTAAAAACAAAGTAGTTGTGGCATCATTGCCAAATAAACGCTGAACTACTCTTCCCATAAACAGCCGCTTGCTGAATTGCTGCTGCCATTGCTGCGCGTATTGTTGCTCCATTTGCTGCCTGTTAATTTTTTCCTTCAAAAAAAGTTGTATATTTTCAAAAGCAATTTTCCCTGCGTGCATGGCCATGCTCATGCCATTGCCGCATAAAGGTGTTATCATGCCTGCAGCATCGCCTGCCATTAGAATATGGCCTTGTACCTGGCTTTTTTTACTGAAACTTATTTGCGATATAGTCAACGGTTCTTTATACAAAAATTCAGCGCTGGAAAATATTGACGCAAGCTTTGGATTTTTCCATAATACATTTTTTTCCATTTGCTTAATGGAGTTATTATTTTTTTTAAGATTTTCAGCAGTAGTTAAGTAGCAAAGGCAACATTTGCCATCTTCAATATTTGATATACCGCAATAGCCATTACTAAAGTTATGCAGCGCAATAACTTCTGGCTCCTGCGGGTAGCGAACGTGATATTTAACACCAATATAGTTATTCAGTTTATTTGCTTTTGATGTAATAAAAGGCCTCTTCCATTTTACATCAAGATTACTGCGTTTACCAAAGCTTGCCACAACAGTTTTTGCAGTTGAAGCTCCTTTATCAGTTATTATGCTGAACTGGTCACTTGTAAATGGCATATCTATAACTTTTGTCTCAGTTAAAACCTGCACCCCTTTTACTTTTGCAATATTGTATAATGCATTATCAAGTGAATAACGGCTTATACCAAAACCACCTAATGGAAGGCCAAACTGGTAAATCGTTCCTTTAATATCTGATATTTGCAGCTTATTTATTTTAGGAAGCTGCCATTCGTTCAGCGGCAAGCCCTGCCTTTGCAAAAAATCAAAGCTTTCCATGCTTATATATTCACCACACACTTTATGAAAAGGGTATTGCTCTTTTTCCAATAACAAAACTTTATATCCCGCATCGGCGCCTTGAATGGCTAATGTAAGGCCCGCAAGCCCCCCGCCTGCAATGGCAATATCATATTTGGCGGTATCAATCATGTGTGCAGGTAATTAAATAGCGGAAAGCCCATTGCCATGAAATATGGCATGACTTTAGGGATGATCTCTCAAGAAGCTCCACCCATTCCTTTTTCTTAAAACCTCTTGCA
>JABDFW010000123.1:178-7558 GCA_013286305.1 Bacteroidota bacterium | reverse complement strand
GATATGGCTAAAGATTCGATGGATAAAAGCCCTTCAGGGCCGGGTGAGCTCATTAATAAAATTGGCAACGAGTCTCAACATGTGATGGATGCCATAAGAGATATAGTGTGGACAATAAACCCGGAGAATGATATGCTGGACAGCCTGGTAGTACGTATGCAGGAATACGCAGCGCAGGTACTGGAAACAAAACAGGTTGACTACACATTTGATGCGGGCAACAACCTGAATTCTGTAAAGTTGCCCATGCAAAAACGCCGCGACTTGTACCTGCTTTTTAAAGAGGCGGTTAACAATATGGCCAAATATGCCTGCTGCTCCCATGCGGAAGTAAAATTGTACCGCCACGCTAACAAGCTCGTGCTTATAATAAAGGATAACGGAAAAGGCTTTAATGAAAACGAAATAAAAAAAGGCAATGGGCTTAAAAATATGCGGCAACGCGCTTTACAACTAAGGGCGGTTTTTTCAATTAAGAGCGAAAAACAAAAGGGCACGGTAATTAGCCTTGAAATGCCGGTAACATGATTATGGCATTGCTGCAATAAAAAATATGTTTAATCTTTGTTCATTCATAAGGCCGTTGTTTAACCATCCAGGTTGGTTGCATTAGCATATAATACCAGCACTCCGGGGTTTATGCTTAAGGGAGCGCACGTCAATGCCGGCGATGTTGAAGCGAACACAGAGAAAGAGCATCCGGATGTGGTGATGATGGATATTGAAATGCCCGTAGCAAATGGCTTAGAGGGTGTAAAGCGCCTGAAAAAATACAGGCCGGTTACCGAAATACTAATGCTTACTGTTTTTGACGATGACGGGCATATTTTTGAATGCCTGGGCAATGGTGCTTCCGGTTATATATTAAAAGGCACACAACCCGCTAAAATACTGGAAGCTATTAACGAAGTATATAATGGTGGCAGCCCCATGAGTGCTGCTATTGCAAGGCGTGTAGTGCAACATTTTAAACAAGCTGCGCCTTTCTCATCTTCAAATGAACTCAGTACACGTGAAAAAGAATTGCTTATATTACTCTCCAAAGGCAACAGCTATAAAATGATAGCCAGGGACATGGATATAAGTGTGCATACTGTACAGCAGCACATAAAACACATCTATTCAAAACTGCATGTGCACAACATGGGTGAGGCTGTGGCAAAAGCCATACACAACCGGATGATATAATTACGGATCAATTTACTGCCAGGCGTTAATTGTGCTTTAACTGTTTGTTTAATGGGCACAAAACGTACGCTGCAAAACCAAATAAATGGAGGGATGACATCTTTTTTGAAAGATGTCATCCCTTTTTCATGCCCCGTCAGCCAAGGGCAAAACATAGTTGCATATTCCATATTTATAGCATTTTTTTACATCGCCGCCTTTTTTTGTTTTGGTTTATTTTAGTAAGTTTAACGCTGCAAACCAAAATTATGCTGCTATGAAAAAAATCTGCTTTTTGCTTAAAGTAGTTGGTATCGTTTTTTTTCTCCCAATAAGCCTTGCATCATTTGCACAGCTTCCTGTTTATGTAAACGGAGGGTTGGACGGAGAAAACATAATAAGCACCGGGTATTTTCCCTGGAATGGGGAAGTTCAGGCTACCAGCACCACAATATATGCCAAATCGGTAACCAAAGGCAGCGTGGTAACATCTGCTGACACGTCTTTTGAACGGATTTGGTCTGCCCCGCCACCACGAAAAATTGACCACATATATGTTAAATTACAGGTGGTTAGGGATAGTAGTGGAAAATTTCTATTTGAGAAGCAATCTGACAAGTACCTGATGGTTGTAATGGATAACGGGGATGTTTATGAGCTTAATGTAGATCATTATGATAACGCAGTGGGAGGTATTGATGTTGCGAACGAAACTTATTGGGACCATGCGGGCAGTGGCGGTTCGGAGGCCTATAATAAGCTTCTTGGAGATGCATTATATCTTCTCTCCAGTTCGCATTTATATGTAAGCCCTGACAGTACTGGATGGCATATAGACTCAACAGGTTTAAATAATGCCCACGTGTATGATGTAGCTATTGACACAGCGCAAAGGGTATATGTTGCAACCGATAACGGCTTGTTTATGCAGGATACAACTGCCGGTAGCACTTTTGCAAGTGTTGCCGCTTATACAGGCCCAAAAGGCCTTGAGAGTGTTTTTGTTGACAGGAAAAACAGGATAATTGTAAGTTTAAACAGCGGGGGCGTCTATTTTAGTGAAGACGGCACTGCATGGGCTTTAGATACTGCAGGCATTGGTACACAATTTGTAAAGTCTTTTGGCGCAGATGCGTATAGCAACCTTTATGCTGTTGTTTCCAACACGTTTACAGGTGTTGATCATTTGTACAAATCTGTCAGTGGCACCCAGGCATGGCAACTGACGGATACATCCGTTTATAATAAAACCGTTAACCCTATTGGTATCAATGCTTTTGTAGGCCATGGCATACTTCTTTTAACAACGCAGTTTGGCACATTTATAAGTGGCGATACCGGTAGAACATGGATACCCCATACTAAAGGTATCCGCTCAGAAAATATTACCGGCATTGCCAAATTACCAACAGGCCAATTATTATTAACCAATGCATTAGGCATCTATAAAGGCACCGGCAGCACTGCCTGGGCAAAATCATATCCTCAATCAGGCTTTAAAGACAAACTGCCATTATATGATGACAGGCTGGGTAATATTTACACCATTGATAATTCCGTAATCAATAATTTTCAATTAGGCGGCGTGATTTTTAAAAGCCCGGACGGGGGTAACACGTGGGCGGCGGATACTGCAGGGTTAGGCAATGTTGGCGGGACGCTTTTTTTTGTTGATGAAAAAGGCGCACAGCATATTGGTAATTCATTATATGGCGGCAGCTATCCATGCCGTTTATGGACAAAGCCAAAAAATGGTGCGTGGGGCATTGATACAAGCGGTTTTCCTGTTGCTGCTTACAATTTTGTAAGCGGTTTTGCATCAGACGATAAAGGGTACCTGTATGTAACCGGTTATTTTTCATCTAAAATAATGCGCCGCCCTGTTGGTGGCGGCAATTGGGTTGCAGATTCTGCCGGTATTTCATCCTCAGTTTTTTACTTTAGTAAAATTGCAGGCGGCAAAGGGGACATTATAGGTACAACAGAGAACGGCTTATATCACAGGGGCTCAGGAACCTGGAGTAATATTCCTCTTCCCGCCCAGGCGCTGTCCCCATCAATAGGCGCCATTGCCATTGATACAAGCGGGTATATTTTTGCCGCCATTAAAGCTGTATCGGGGGCAGGTGTTTATTTTACAAGCGATCTTGGGGTACATTGGAAATTTGCGGGGCTTGATAGTATGGATGTATCAAGCCTTGTATCTTATGGCGATTCTACTTACGTGCTTACCTATAATCATGGTGCATTAGTGCTTACCCATAATTCCGCGTTGCCTGTTGCATTATCAGCATTACAAGCCTACCAGCTTGGCAAAGGCATACAGGTACAGTGGAGTGGTTATAATGAAGTGAATATGAACGGTTATGATGTAGAGCGTTCTGCCAACGGAAACCAGTTTACCAAACTTGGCAATATAACAGCCAAAGGCAGTTCTGTTACAGAAAATAAATACAGTTACTTTGATGCCTCGCCGCTTAGCGGGGATAATTTTTACCGTATAAAAGCTATTGGCAAAGATGGAACATATCAATACAGTGGAATAGTAAAAGTAACTATAAACGCTTTAAGCGATATGCTTGTTTATCCCAACCCCGTACAAAGTAAAACCATCAACGTGCAGTTAAATAATATAGAAACTGGCAATTATTCGCTGGTTGTTTACAGTTCAACCGGGCAAAGATTATATGCGCGCACCGTTAATCATCCCGGCGGCAGTGCGTCCATTGCCATCAATGCACATAATATGGCAAAAGGCTTGTATTGGGTATTGCTGAAAGGCAATAAACAAACATTCAGAAAAATGATATTGGTACAATAAAGGAGATATGCCCTATAAATAAAGGGATGTCATCCCTGCTCATCTCTTTTTTATGCTCTGTCAGCTAAGGGCAACAACACACCCATACCATATTTATGGTATTGACAGGCTTAAACATAAAGATTATCTTTAGTTGAGAAAAACTTTTGCTTATCAAAAACATTATCTATGAAAAGGATCCCTCCAAAAAACTGGTGGTGGCTTATTTTATTGCTGCTGCTGATAATCGCGGTCATTTATTATTTCTATACAAGGCCGGTTGCTTATTCAAGCGGTATCACCAGGATTACTTCTTACGGTATTGATAAACCGGGTAATTTTTGCCAGTACAAAGTGGATACCCTTTTTGGTAAGGCCGACGATCCTGCTGATACCGGTTCTTCCACCTACAAAAGGGGTGAACAATTATGCTTGTTGTGTACCTCTGCCCAATCTGTTTGCAACGACTCACTTAGGGTAGAAGATCCCGCGGGCAGAAGGTATGGAATTTCACTTGTAACAACCGGGGCTTCAGGTGTACCCACCTGCGGCAGTTGTACAGGTGCAAATACGCGTAAAATACAAAGGAGATAATTTTTTAAATAATAATTGAGATGTCACCGGTGAATTCCCCACCGGCTTCTTATTCGTACAATTTTAACTTTACCCAAATATGCAGGTATAAGGTTTTTTGTATGTTTACCGCATGAAACATATTTTACCCTTACTTGCAGCTATATGTATATCGTTTAATTGCCTTGCCCAGCAACCGGCTGTGGGTTCTCTCGCTCCTGAAATCAAGCTAAGCGATACCAAAGGGGCAAGCGTTAGCCTCTCGTCATTAAAAGGTAAAGTTGTGGTGATAGACTTTTGGGCAAGCTGGTGCGGCCCCTGCAGAAGAAGCATCCCGGATCTTAAAGCAATTTATAAAAAGTACAAAGACAAGGGCCTTGAAGTATATGCTATATCAGTAGATACAGAAAAGAAAGACTGGAACCAGGCAATTAAAGAAGATTCCACAAACTGGATACATGTGATTGATGATAATGCCTTCATTGCAAAAAAATGGAATGTTCAATACATCCCTAATACTTTTTTATTGGATAAGCAGGGTAAAATTGTTTCAGTAAACGCAAACCATGCAGCGCTCGAGCAGCAAATAGCAGGGCTTTTAAACTAGTAATCGCGGTGTTATTTTGAGGATTTTTTCCATTTAACTTTTCTTCCAAGAATTATTTTAAATACAAATGCATCGGTGGATGAAGTTAGCCCAAAACCTGCGCCGGCATTAAATTCCCATTTAGGATCATTAAGCAGGTCGTACGTAACAAATATGGCATGCTGCTGATCGTTAATTTTATCAAAACCCGTTATTGCACCCATGCTGCCATAGTATTCAATCCCAAACGCACCATTCTTTAAAAAGTTGTAATCTGCTTTAATGTTGGGTTCAAAATCAGGGGTTGAACTGTTATACTTGCTTACTAATGAAATACCCAGGGTTGGATTAAATGAAAGGTAAAATTTTTCCCACTGCTTATCAATAATGGGCCTTATTTCCATACTCCACGTATCTATCGAATACGCAGGCTTTTGATACCCTATTTCAACAGATAAACTTAGCCCAACGGGCAAATGCCATTTGTCCGGCGCTGCTATCCTCGGCCTTATATGCGAGCCAACTATTTGGTAACCGTAGCCCGCAGTATAATTGGTAAAAAGATAAACGCCAATTTCAAAATTGTCAGTTATGCCATTGGTTATTTCAAGTGTTTCGTGCAAAGCATTGTTGGTGGGTAATACGCCGTCCATTATTTGTTTTTGGCCGCTGAATGTATAGTTGCTGTGCAGCTCGAACATCGTACTGGCTTTGGCCTGCGTTTCAGCGCCATAAACCTGTATCTCGTAATTGTTCTGGGCACTTAGCTTAAAAAAATAAAAGAAAACAAAAAGATGGATAAAATACTTCATAGCCTGGTTATTATTCGCTTACATTTCCTTATGCCTGCGCAAAATAAATCGCGTGCAATATATAGACCCCGAGGGTTTCCAAAAACCCTCGGGGTCTTTGTGATAAAAAATGCTTCATAGTCCTCGTGGTTATTCATTTATTCTTTGCCTGCGCAAAATAGATATTTTAAATCCAATTGTTCTTTACGCAATAGCTAAGAATAATATTAGCAATTATGATGGATAGACCCGGAGGTTGGAAATCCATTGTCTTTGCAGCATTTACAGCAGAACATTACATCAATCAGATTTTAAAACAACACATGCTCTTCTCCATAATCTCGTCGGGCCCTTCTCCGCGAGGAGAAGTCCGCCCGGATGACCCGTCGGACGGGGGTTAGGGGATGAGGCGATAAAGAACGGGGTTGCTCTATGCTCTGTTGATGCTATTTCTCAAAATACGCCAATGTACCACCTACCCAGTCTTTGTCCTTATTATACCTAACACCAATCATTTTGCCTTTGCTTAAACGTGCAAGGTTGTGGGTTGCAACAGGCCTTGCTTCGCCGTCTTTCCAAAAATAGAATATCCTTATCTCTGCCTTTGCCGGAATACCAGGTGTTTTAATAACATCTGCATATTTCACCTTACGCTGCAATATCCAGTTATGGGGGTCGGTAATTTTATCAATATCAGCTTTTGTTACATCAATTACAACACCCTGCCCCGCAAAGGAAAACAATGGTTTCAATACATAATTCTCCAAATCGGCAGGCAACCTTTTTATGTCGCTTAAAAACTTTGTTTCAGGTATATACTGATTATGCAGGTAGGGCAAGGTAAACTTACTTATCCGGTAAAACCAATTAGGGTGGGGCGCCCACTCAACATCAAGCTCTTCAAATAATATTTTTCCCTTTTCCTGTATCTCCGGCGATTGTTGCTGCAGGTCGTCAAAAATCACACGGTTGTATATCCGTTTTATCTGTATTTTTCTGCCATCCTTCAAATAGAATAATTCTCTGCCTTCTTTAATTAACTCGGTAAGGCATACAACGGGTATATGCAGGTAATCTTCAGTACAGTAAAAATCAATTCTTGTTTTTTGTTTATGCGGCAGTATTTCCAGCAGTATAACATTTTCAGGGTCATGTTCTGCAACTATAATATCTTTTAATAATTGCAGGTAAGTTTCTTTGGTAAAACCATTTAAGTAGCTGTCATATTCTGCCGGTATGTCAAAATGTTTTCTTGCCACCTCAGTTTGAAACACCTGGAAGGCAAACAGGGTAGGGAAGCCCTGCATTTCTATTAACTGTGGTTCCAGTTCTCCGCCGGCGTTCTCGCAAATGCCAAAATCAAATGCAATAAAGTGCGAAAGATCATTTTCACCCCGCACTTTCACATTATCAGGTATAGCATGCGCGGTTAATGTTTTAAAATTATATTGTGTTATAACATC
>JABDFW010000123.1:0-168 GCA_013286305.1 Bacteroidota bacterium | reverse complement strand
GTGTAAACTCTTTGTCAATAAAAATGGGCGTTTCGGCAATGCGAAATTCAATAGCACCGGGGTGCAATGCATTAAGCTCGTCTAAATAGGCCTTATATTTTTCTTCAGTAAAATGGCTGTTGAACCATTCGCGCATGGATGGTACCATAGAGCAACAATTTAATAAGA
>JABDFW010000122.1 GCA_013286305.1 Bacteroidota bacterium | reverse complement strand
TTTTTGCTTATTTGAGTGAAAAAACGGAAGCCATTATTACCGGCAAAGACATACCATTTAATTACACACAATTAAGAAAAGATGCTTTAAGGGGTTGCACAATTGCAATACGCAATGCCTTATGGCAAACCGTATATATGGTTTCTATTCTTTTGCTTACGCTTATACCGCTTATAGGGTGGGCAAGCCCTCTATTAGCCGTTTTAGTGGAATGTTATTACTACGGTTTCTCCATGCTTGATTACAGCAGCGAAAGAAAAAAGATCAGCACGACAGAGAGTATCTTTTTTATTGGCAGGCATAAAGGCCTCGCTATTGGCAATGGCCTTGTGTTCTATTTAATGCACCCGGTTATTTTAATTGCCCCTGCCTACGCAATAATTGCGGCAACCCTTAGCATGCATGAGGTGAGGGAATCGTGAACATTGCAGATTGGCGCTGCCCGGCCAAGGCCGTTCAGGCAGGGATTGTGGATTGCAGATTTGTGTGGAGGATGAATTTGAAACATGAGTATTAAAAGGTAAAACTCTTGCAACAGGGAATTTGAAACCGGAAACAATGCACACTATGAAAGGAACAGTTTATCTTATCCCCACTTTTTTGCAGGAGGATGAAACGGCTAAAAAGGTTTTACCGGCTTATATAATTGAGGCTGTAAAAGATTGCACTGTTTTTTTTGTGGAGAATGAAAAAACGGCAAGAAGGTTTTTAAAAAAGATATGGAAAGAAATGGTGATTGACGACTACCAATGGTACACCATACATAAAGCCGAGGCGGAGGTTTTACCCGCATTCATCCAACATTTGAAAGAAGGAAAAAAAATTGGCATCATCAGCGAAGCAGGTTGCCCCGGCATTGCCGACCCCGGGCAGGTATTGATAGAAGCAGCCCAGCAACATAATGCCATTATTAAACCCCTTGTTGGCCCAAGCGCCATATTATTGGCCCTTATGGCAAGCGGCATGAACGGGCAAACATTTCAGTTTACAGGTTATTTACCTATTGATTCTGCTGAAAGAAAAAAGACCATTAAAGAACTTGAAGACTATTCCCTGAAAAAGAAGTGTACGCAAATATTTATAGAAACCCCTTACCGCAACAACCAGCTAATAAACGATATACTTATTACATGCAGGAACGAAACAAGGTTATGCATTGCTGTTGATATTACAGCCGCAACCGAAAGCATAAAAACAAAAACAATTGCCGGCTGGAAAAAAGAACAGGCCCCCGATATTCATAAGAGGCCTGCTATATTTTTATTGTATGGAGCCCCGGCCCTAAAGGGGGAATGATTAAAAATATTTTTTCCTTACAACCCATACTTATCCACCAAATAAAGCAAAGCAGCCATATTAATGGCCCCGAGTTTTAACTCGCGGATATTCACGGCTTCAAATACATCATTGGTGCTGTGGTGCACATCAAAATAGCGTTGTGTATCCGGCATCAATTCACCAACAGGTATATGAAATGTTGAACCTATCGGGCCAACATCCGAACCACTGCCCCCGTTTACAAAACCATCCAGGTAATATGGGGCAAGCAAAGTTTTCCAGGTGTCAAGTTTTGCCCTGTCCTGCTCATTAACAGGCAGGCTTATAAATCTTGGCGTAAAGCCGCCTGCATCGCTTTCTAATCCAAAAATATGTTTCTCATTCTTTGCCTTTGCCTCCTGGGCATATTTTAAACCGCCGCGCGTGCCATTTTCTTCATTGGCAAATAATACAAAACGTATGGTATGCTTTGGCCTGAACCCCATTGATGTAAATGCGCGCAAAATATCTATCGTTTGTACGATGCCCGCACCATCATCTGTGGCGCCTTCGGTAACATCCCAGGCATCAAGATGGCCACCTACGGTTATTATTTCATCCGGGTGTTCTGTTCCGGTTAGCACGCCAATAACATTGTGGCCAATAGTATCGGGCAGCATTTTACCATAAGTGAATATTTCGGCTGTTAATGCTTTTCCTTCATCAATCAAAGTATCCATTTTTTCTACATCCCTTACGCCCACAGCCACTGCCGGAATCTTTTGCAGGCTATCCGTATAGCGTAAAGCGCCGGTATGCGGAACATTGTCCATCGCATTGGTCATAGAACGAACCATAACTCCTAAAGCGCCATATTTTGCAGCACGGCTTGCACCGGAACCACGATAAACGACATTTTTTGCATACGCCTGAAAGGTTGATATAAGCGTATCATCAAAAGGCACATTGTAAAAAACGATCTTCCCTTTTAATTCATCCTTCTTGTTTTCCAGTTCTTTAAAATCATTTACCCTTACTACAGATGCCTTTACACCTTTTGCGCCTGAGCCAACCGAATTGCCAAGTGCAAGCACATTAACAGGAAAAGTTTGCAGGTTTCCCTTATCATTTTTAAAAGATATAAGCGCCTTATCTTTTCCGCCACGCACCCAATGAGTCACCATGCATTCCTGCATTCTTACAGAATCCGCGCCAGCTTCCTGTAAAGCTTTATACCCCCATTTTTCAGCCATTACCATTTGCGGGGAGCCTGCCAGCCGGCCCCCAATTTTTTTGCTTAAATAATACAGGTTATTATATACAGCCCTGTTGCTAAGTATATTGTTAGCGAGCTTGTGAATAAATGCGGAATCTTCGTTGTATGATGCTGTGCCGGTTTGCGCAAAAGCCGATGTTGAAATTAACAGGCATATAAATAATATAATTTTTCTCATGTGTGCAGTTTTTTGTGACGCGAAATTTTGTAACACGAATTAAAACGAAATTTCACGAATTACACGAATTTTTTTAAAGCCATTTACTTATAACATTATCTCTACCCCAAAAATCATAACAAATCATTTATTACGTACATTTTTCAACCGGCGCTACTTAATTCGTGAAATTTCGCCTCAATTCATGCCAGTTCGTATTTAAGTGTTAACTAATTATTGCCTGTTTAAATGTGTGATGAAAGGTTTGAACAGATTGGGTAAATGGTTGTTACTTTGCCAAACAAATAATGAAATATGCGTATAGGAATTGTTTGCTATCCTACTTTTGGGGGCAGCGGTGTAGTGGCTACTGAATTAGGTAAGGCTTTGGCAGATAAGGGGCACAGTGTTCATTTTATTACGTACCAGCAGCCGGTGCGCCTGAATGTTTTTAGCGCTAATATTTATTATCATGAGGTAAGGGTGCCAACATACCCTTTATTTGATTACCCTCCTTACGAAGTGGCTTTGGCCAGCACTATGGTTGATGTGATAAAAAACCATGATCTTGACCTGTTACATGTTCATTATGCCATACCACATGCTTCGGCAGCTTATATGGCTAAACAGATAATTTTGAAGACCGGCAGAAATATCCCGGTAATTACCACCTTGCACGGAACAGATATTACACTTGTAGGGAAAGATAAAACCTACGAACCTGTTGTAACATTCTCCATAAACGAAAGTGATGCTATAACGGCTGTATCGCAAAATTTAAGGGAAGAAACTTTCAGGTCATTTAATATTACCAAAGAAATAGAGGTGATCTACAACTTTGTTGACGTTAGCCGTTTTAGTAAAAAACCTATTGATGCATTTAGAAAAGTGATCGCGCCACACAATGAAAAAATATTGGTACACGCCTCCAACTTCAGGAGCATAAAAAGAGTGAAAGATGTAGTGAAAATATTTGCTGAGGTAAGAAAACAAGTGCCATCAAAATTATTAATGGTTGGCGATGGCCCTGAACGGCCCGGGGTAGAAGAGCTGATAAAAGATCTGAACGTACATGAGGATGTGCGTTTAGTAGGCAAACAGGAGCAGATTGAAGAGATACTGCTGGTTTCTGATGTTTTTTTATTGCCATCCCAATATGAAAGTTTTGGCCTTGCGGCATTAGAAGCAATGGCTGCCCATGTACCGGTTATAAGCACCAATGCCGGTGGTTTGCCCGAAGTGAATTTAGAGGGGATAACAGGTTATACTGCCAACATTGGCGATGTGGCGGCTATGAGCGAATATGCAATAAACCTGTTAACCAATGAAGCTTTGTTGAAAACCATGAAAGAAAATGCTTATAAACAAGCCGTGAGCTTCGATATTCAAAACATTGTGCCTGTGTATGAAAAGTTATACAGCCGTTTTTGCAGGATGGATTGCGGCGATAAATAACAGTTGTGATAGATAATGCTCTCTGCAGCTTCGTACTTCGTAAATCGTACTTATAATGAATGCTTGTGTGAAGCGTCGGGATAGTGCCTCATTGACTTTCCTCCTGTCAACCGTCAACTATCATCTGTCAACTTTTTATTGACTTATTGACCTCCCAAGTTATTGACCATATAATTACCGGTGCTTCAGCCATTTTTCAGGGTCAAGCGGCGATCCTTTTTCGTTACTTACCATAAACAGAAGCTGGCCTTCGCCTGTATCATCCGCTGCTGCTGCACCTACGGCCTTACCAGCCTTAACCTCATCCCCCTTATTCACATTTACAGTTGACAAGTTGTTATATGTGGTAAAATATTTTCCGTGGCGTATTACAACGGCACTTTGGCCGCCCAAATCAAATATCGAAGATACTTCTCCATCAGCAACAGCCTTAACTGTGGCGCCAACCGGTAAGGCAATATAAATGCCATCACTTACCCCCCTTAAACCGGTACCGGGTATTTGGTAAGGCCCAAAATGTATAGTTACAATACCTGAATTAACCGGCCACGGTAAATTGCCATGATTTGTTTCAAAATTTAATGATTGCGTTAAACCTTCAGGTGTTGATTCAAAAGGGCTGTAGGTTCTGTCACCCTTTGTACCTGTTGACACTCCTGCAACAGCCTCATCATTCTTTCGGTCTGTTTTTGGCTGCTCTTTGGGGGCATTATTTTTATTATCTGCAATAGCCTGCTGGTTGGCAGTAGTTTTTCGTTTTGCCTCTTCCTGTAACCTTTGCTCTTCTTTACGCCTTGCCTCTTCCGCAGCCCGTCTTATAACCTGTTGCAATGCCGTTTTTAATTTAAGCCTGTTTTTTTCGTTTGTTTTTATTTGGGCTGCAATCTCCTGCTCCTGGTTTTTCAATTGCTCTACCGCTATGTCTTTCTGTTTTTTATCATCTTCCAAAGTGATCAATTGCTTGCTTTGCTCGCCTAATACCTTTCCCTTGTCCGTTTTGGTTGATGTGAGTGAATTTATTTTCTGCCCCATCAATTCCTCGGTCTTCACAATATTATTGGCCTGTATTTCCCTGTTTTGTCGGTAGCTTCTTAAATAAGCAACACGTTTAACTGCATCATTAAAACTTGAGGCTGAAAAAAGAAAATTAAGGTAATCGTAGTTACTGCGGTTCTTGTAGGCAAAAACAAGGCTTTTGGCGTAATTCTGTTTTAAAGTATCTAATTGGCCTTGTAACTGGGTAATTTCTGTAGTTGCTGCTTCAATATCGTTATCAAGCCTTTTCAGGTCCCTGCTAATGTTGTTTACAAGGGCTTCTCTCAGTTTTATTTTTTTTTGTACCAGCGCTAACTGGCCAATAGATTGCTTTTTGTTTTTTCGTATTTGAATTAAAGAACTGTTCAAATCATCTAATTCCTTTTGTAATTCCTGTTGCCTTTTTTGTATTTCTTCTTTTGTATCCTGCGCATGGCTCCCCACTGCCAGGCAAAAAACAAATAAAAAAAAGAACAGTTTCTTCATCATTTTTAACAGTTTAAAAGTTTATAATTAAACGCCCGGCGCTGCCTTTTATTATTTTTTCTTAAAATTCCTCGGCAAAGTGAACGGAAAAGTTTCAGGCTGATTAAAGTTATACTGTTTAAAGTCAAGATTAATATCAAGTTTTGATTTTTCTGAAATAATGATCTCCCTGCTTGTAGAAAATACTGTATTCCCGGTAAACACATAGTCGCTCAATGTAATGTCGCAGGTCCTGTTACGTATAGGGTCAACATCATCCAGCTTGCTGTGTATCAATTTAAAACTCTTATTTTCCAGGGTTACCAGGTTCTTAAATACTTTGCCGATCATTAAAATCTGTAAATTGTTTGCCGTGGTTTTATAAGAAACAACATTACTGTCAATAAAAACAGGGTTGCCAACAAGAATATCCTGCAGGTCATAAAAACTTAAGGGCACCTGGGATATGTCCTGCAGGTAGCTTACACTTCTGTTCTGGATAGTGTGATCCTGAAAATTCATCAGCTTAACACTGTCTTTTGTAACAAGCAATCTTACACCTTCAATATTCAATGCGCCACGGATGGATACCCATATAATACTGTCTTTTTGTATGCGTATAAATGCATTTACATGGTTTTCATCTTCTGCTCCCTGGTAATCAACTTTTACTTTGGCAGAAAAAGTTTTAAAATCAATGCGGTTCTTACCCAGGTTTTTTATAATGTCTTTAACTACTGAAAGAGAATCAACGACCGGCTTAACTACCACTACAGAATGTGAGGTATCTATGCTTGTAATAGCTTTTTCAATGCTCTGCACTTTTTTTACAGGGCGGCAGGCATTTAAAACCATCATTAAAAAAATTATATACGCTGCTATTTTCATTTAACCGGATTTTTTATTATTTACCCGTATGGCCAAAGCCGCCTGCTCCTCTTTTGGTTTCTGCCAGGTCATTTACCTGCTGCCACTGTACTTGCTCCACTTGCTGTACGATCATTTGAGCGATTCTGTCCCCATGGTTCAGGGTTTGTTCTTCGCCCGATAAATTTATAAGTACCACTTTAATTTCACCCCTGTAATCAGAATCAATTGTACCCGGTGAGTTTAAACACGTTATGCCCTGTTTAATGGCGAGCCCGCTGCGTGGCCTCACCTGTGCCTCGTACCCTGCAGGTAATTCTATAAACAAACCGGTAGGCACTAAAAACCGCTGCATTGGCTGTAAATGAATTGGGTGCATTAGATCAGCCCTTATATCCATACCCGCCGAGCCGGCAGTTTCGTATGCCGGTAAAGGGTTTGTTGATTTGTTGATGATCTTTACCTGTATTTTTTTCACGTTCGCAAATGTAAGATAAGCAACTGCTATGCCATTGCCAAAAGAACAGGGGTTTGTTAAAATTACATTTCCTCAACCAAGGCACAGGCATAAGCTGCCAGGCCTTCCTCCCTGCCCACAAAACCCATTTTCTCTGTAGTGGTAGCCTTAATAGAAACATCTTTTTCCCTCACCTTCAAAATATCCGCAATGGTTTGCTGCATTGCCGGTATGAATGATTTTATTTTGGGCGACTCAAGGCATAAGGTTGTATCAATATTAATAACCTTATACCCTTCATTTTTAACAAGCTCCGCTGTTTTTGCCAGCAGTATTTTACTGTCAATGTTTTTAAATTCGCCTGAAGTATCAGGAAAATGAATACCGATGTCACCAAGGCAGGCAGCCCCGAGCAGGGCATCACAAATGGCATGAAGCAACACATCGGCATCGCTGTGCCCCAAAGCTCCTTTTGTATGCGGAATGTTCACACCTCCTATCCAAAGGGCCCTGCCTTCAACCAATTGATGAAAATCAACCCCAAAACCAACTCTTATACTCATTTAACAGGTTTAATAATGGATAACAAGCCGTTGCACAAAATAATGGTTCTTACAGGTTAAAACAAAAAGATGAAGCTAAAAAGCTTCATCTTTCTGAA
>JABDFW010000121.1 GCA_013286305.1 Bacteroidota bacterium | reverse complement strand
TATATACATGATTGGTTTTTATTATTCATTCTATCTATAAATACCCGAATAAAATGACCGCATAAAAACATGCACACTTCGGTTAACTTGTAAGTGCTGCAGATCACCGGGCCGCTGATAAATTTTTCCGATAAATTGTTTCACTAACATTAAATTTACATATTACTATACTAAAACCACTCACCTGTAAAGAGAAATGCAAAAAAGGCTTCGCCCGCTTCAATTAGCTGCTATCATTTTTCTCACCGTATCGGGTGGCCCTTATGGATTAGAACCATTATTGTCGTACGCAGGTAAAAACAGCGCGTTGTTGTTAATAATGATAACGCCTTTTTTGTGGGATGTTCCATCCATTTTTATGGTGCTTGAATTAAACAGTATGATGCCTGTAACGGGCGGCTATTACCAGTGGGTAAAAAGGGCGCTGGGTAAACGCTGGGCATTTTACGAGGGCTGGTGGACATGGCTGTACACTTTTGTTGACCTTGCAATATACCCTGTGCTGTTTATTCAGTATGCGGCATTTTTTTTTCCAATAATTACTGTATATACCGTATTTGGTATTAAACTAAAAATACTTATCGGGCTTGTTATTATATGGGCAAGCGCTGCGTTAAATATATTGGGCATTGTTCGTGTGGGCAAAGCATCTATGTGGTTGGGGGCTTTGGTGCTTATTCCGTTTTTGTTTATGTTTATTATGTTTTTTCTTCATCATCCCGGGCATCTTTCGATGCCTGAATTAAATTTTAAAGGCGCAAGTATTTCCACAACCGGCATGGCATTATACACCGTAATGTGGAATTTTTTGGGATGGGATAATGCAACAACTTATGCGGAAGAGGTAGATAAGCCAATACGCACTTACCTTGTATCAATAGCTATTACCTTTTGCGCAGTATTAATTGTTTATATTTTTACCATTTTTGTTACACAGCAAAGCGGTATTGATTTTAAATTTTTAAGTGATAATGGCTTTCCTGCCCTGGGCGTGATGATTGGCGGTACCTGGTTGGGCAGGCTGCTCGCGCTTGGCGGTATGGCAAGCATGCTGGGTATATTCTCTGCAGTGTTGTTATCGGTATCACGCGTACCCAAAGCAATGGCGGAGGACAGGCTTTTGCCCGCGAAACTTAATTCACTTCATCCAAGGTTTAAAACACCCTATATTTCTATTATTGTTTGCGCCACGGTTGTTAGCATAATGATAAATTTAAAATTTACCGAGCTTATTATTATTGACGTTATACTGTACGGGGCAGGCCTGGTGCTTGAATTAATAAGCCTTGTAGCGCTTCGCGTTAAAGAGCCGCATGTTTACAGGCCATTTAAAATACCATTAAATATTAGCGGCCTCTGTATTATAATACTTTTCCCGCTTGCTTTATTAATCATAGCGTTAAGCGGGGCATTTGCAACAAGTGACAGAACAACTATTCTTGCTTTATCGGCCCTTGGGGCATTAATATCTGCCGAGGTAATGTGGCAGGTAATAAAGGTTTTCCGCTTCTCTAAAACCCCGAATGAGATTGTTTACGAAGAAGAACAATTAAAATAATTGCAACTGTTTCCACCGCTGTTGCTCTGCTTGTAAATTTCAGGCACGCGAGTTGCTAACTATACATTTTACAAATATTATTATGGATAAGATCACCTTGCTTTTAAAGAAGGCTTATTATGCTTTAAACACACGTGATATTGATGCAGCGCTTGCTACAATGCACCCTGACGTAATATGGGATAATGGAATAGATTGCGGATGTGTTAAGGGCCATAACGAATTTAGGGAATATTGGGCCAAACAATGGGAAATGGTTGATACTGATGTAGAGCCGGTAAGTATAAACTATGATAAATGTGGTAAAGTAACAGCAAATGTTCACCAGGTTATAAGAGACTTGAAGGAAAATATTATTAAAGATGAAATTGTACTGCATATTTGCCTGGTAGAAGATAACCTTATAAAGCACATGCAGGTTGAGAAATTGGCAGAAGCGGTATAACCAGTTCCGCAATGGCGCGTTAAGGAAAGCCAGGTAAACTATTATATTGTTTAAGATCACTAACCACTTATTTAAACACCTATGATCAATACATCCTCTTTTTTTGATTCTTTTTGCAAAAATGCAAAACATAATGCTGTTATAATTATGGATACTGATGGTATAATTGTTCAAATTAACCAGGCATTTACAACGTCTTTTGGTTATGACCCTGAAGATATACTGCAAAAAAGCTTTAGTGTTTTATTTACTGAGGAAGATAAAAAAAAGAATAAACCTGAACTGGAACTGCAAATGGTTATAACGCAGGGCTCTGGCAGCGACGATAATTATATAGTGCAAAAATCCGGTAAATTTAATTGGGTAAATGGCGAATCTGTATTGGTAACGGGTGAAGATGGAACACGGAATATCATAAAGATTATTCACAATATTGAAGCTCAGAAGCAATTAGAAAGATTTTTGGTTGAATCAAACGACTTTATTGAAACCATTCTTGAGTCTATTACAGACAGGGGGCTGATGATATTGGATAAAGAGCTAAAAATAATTAAGGTAAATGGTAAGTTTGTTGAGATGTTTAATTTACCGGGTTACCCGGCAGAAGGTAGCAGGCTTAGCGGCGTTGACAATCCCTTTTGGAAAAGCAATGAGGTAAAGCAATTGCTGAGGGATGTGGTAGTAAAAGACCAGCTTTTTCAAAAGGTAAAAATAGCATACAGTTTTCACGAAGATATCAGGATGATTGAATTATCATCTAAATTCCTTCATTCGTTTACAGAAACAAGAATTTTATTGGTTACACAGCTGCTAAAAGAGTGACTATCTCTAAAAGTTTTCCCGGCGTCTTTAACCTTTTGTTGCTTAAAACAAGCTCATGCAATTTTATGGCAAAAACCCTGAATTCTTCCATTGTACAGGGCTTTACAAAAAATGCTGTTACGTTTGTTTGTATTGATCTTTCAATAGCCGGCAAAGGCGGTATTTCAGACATTAATACAAAAGCGATTTTCTTGTATTTTATATCTTTTGTTAATTCATTACAAATTTCAATACCGTTCTTGCCAGGTACATTTACGTCCAGCAATATTACATCAGGCAGATCATCCGCTTGCATTTCCAACAGATAGGTCAATTGCTTATATCCGCTTGCACAACCTGTAACTTTAAACCGGTGACCTGCTTCAAGGCCATGAAAAAATAATTCCTGGTCATCCGAATCATCATCTACTATTATCACTTTAAGCGGTTCCATAAAAAATATTTTTAATCATCACACAATACCCTCTTGCTAAAAGTTAATCTTTCAAAAGCTATTCCAATAGCTCGTTTGTATTTAAAACGTTTATTTTCAGGAGAATATTGAAACACTATGCAGGAATTTTATCTACAGTATGTTAATGTTATTAGCAATTTAATGAGGGTTTAAATGCCCAAAGGAAAAAGCACCAAAGCGAGAAAAAATTCCAAAGCCCAAATGAGAAAAGTACCAAAAGAAGAAAAATCCCAAAGTCCAAAAAGAAAGCACCAAAGGAAGAAAAATTCCAAATCCCAGGGCGATAAGTTCCAGCTTTCTACCTGAGACTTTGGGGTTTGGAATTTTCCACATTTGGTACTTTTCTTCCTTTGGTGCTTTTGCTTTTCCTTTTTGGACTTTGGGATTTAGCTTTATTTGGAATTTTTCTTTCTTATTTTTTTGGGCTTGGTCTCCCTCTATAAATTTCTTGGGTTTTTCCAGTTTTTTTCAAGCCTCTCCAGTGTGCCTTTTAACCTTTCATTTCTTGTTTCTTCTCTTTTGGCTGTTACTATCCATTCCACATACTCTTTTTTGTTTGTGAAAGAGAGTGTTTCAAAATAAGAAGTTGCCTTTTTACTTGTCTTTAATGCTTTAGCGAGATCATCCGGCAGGCGGATGGTTTTACTTTTTGCATCAACATAATCAAATACTGCGCGTTCAGGTTGTTTAGCTTTTTCCTTTTCATCCTTTTCTGTTTTTAAACGCATTGCGAAGGATGACCAGGTATCGTCAAAAGATATTAAGCTAAGCCATTGCAGCTCTTTATGTTTAAGCAGGCTTTCCCAGCCTTTGTCCCTTGTAAGGTCTGTTTGTATTTTAGAAGAGCCTTTGGGATAATATATCCAGCAAATAACATCGCCTTTCAAAAGGTTTAGCACTTTATACAGTTCCTTTTCCATTTCTGCTTTGTTTTTTACAAACCAGTGTATTTGCCCGTAATCTTTTATGGTGGAAGATATTTTTACGCCGGGTGGCAGATCACCAATATTGTCAATAAAATCAGCAGGGGCATTAAGCGTTAACAGCTTCATACCTTCTTTTATACGCAGCTTTTGGGCTAATGTTGATGGCATAACAGTTATTTGCTATAAAAATAATAAATGCAGGTAAACGATGGTTATTGAAAATTGCTTAGTTGGATTCGAATTGAGTGTATTTTTAGCCCCTTTAGGGGTTGGGGCTGCTTTCCCTTACCACCGGCCTCGTAAGGCACGTGGGGCCGCCACCGCCTTTTACACTGATCTCTTCCCCTTTATAGGTGATCACTTTGCAACCTGCTCTTTCCAGCGCTGCTTTGGTTTTAGGGTTGCCATCTACCATCAAACATTCACGCGGAGCCAGCGCCAGCACGTTACAACCCATTGTGTCAAATTCCTCATCCGGCACTTCAATCAATTCATATCCCTTTTGTATTAATACATTGCGGAAAGCAATTGGCATTAATGGAGAATATACTACTACCAAATTAGTATCAACCGGGCTGAGTATAGACATTAAATGAAAAACATCAGACGGCCCTTTATAATGGGGGAGGGGAACGATGATTACTTCCACACCCAATGGATCCAGGAGTGTTTTTAGTTGCCTTATACCTTCTTCATTCGTTCGGTAAGTATGCCCCACCGCAAGTGTATGCTCATCAAGCCATGCAACATCACCGCCTTCCACGGTACCAGGGGTGGTTATGCTTCCAAGTATGGCAATGCTACTCGCTTCAAATACTTTCTTTTCTGCCTGCGGTTCATTGGCTCTTGCTGCTTTGCCCATATTGCAAATGATCATCCCTTTATTGGTAGCAATGGCAGCATCACGGCAGTAAATGCTGTCCATATTAACGCTGCCATCTTCCGGTAAATTATATATTTCCGGTGCGTATTGCTTAAGCACATTTTCAAAACCATCGTACTCCTTAATGGCTTCGTTAATACCGGGCTTGCTTAAGTAATTCAACGCCTTCCAGTTTTTTTCAAGGTGTTCATCATTAATAAAAGCATCTGCCGCTTTTTTTATAAACAGCGATCTTATTTTGCCATATTCGGAATGAGATGTAAAGTCCATAATGAGTTTATTTTAATTGTCACCCTTCTTTTTTAAATCTATCCACACGTAAAATGGCACGCCGACTATAAGTAGAATAAATCCCCAGTAAACAATTTCCTGCCCTGCGCCTGCAATAGCCCACAAAGAAAATGCAAATGATATGCAGGCTGTAATAATAGTTTGTATCCATGTGGTTGTGTCAAGCCGGGTTTTCCTGGCCCTGATGATAACATATGCCGCTGCGCAGAAAAGATAGGGTACCAGTGAAGTTAATGTAGAAAGTAATATTAAGAATTGAAATTGGGCCACGAGGCCTTTTGAATAATTCATAACCATTAAAAAAGATACAAGTACGCTTCCAATGATAACGCCTAATGCCGGTACGCCCTTTTTGTTTTCTTTTTTAAATATGGGTGGAAACAATTTGTCTTTAGCAATGGCATAGGGTATTTGCCCCTGTATAAGTATCCAGCCATTCAATGCGCCGAAGGCTGCTATAGCAACGCCTGCACTCACAAGATAGCTTGCCGCTTTGCCCCCAATTATAAAACCTGCATCAGCAAGAGGGGTAACAGAGTGCTGCAGCAATTTAGCAGGTATCATACCCATTACACTTAATGTACAAAGTATATAAACCGCTGTTGTAAGCAGCGTGCCCAGCATAGTAGCACGCGGAATTGTTTTTTCGGGATTAGCAACGCTGCCTGCCGGAATAGTAGCACACTCAACACCAAGAAAAGCAAAAAATGTAATGGAAAAGGTGGCTGAAATAGCCGCGAAATTTGATTGCCCACTTATGTTAAAAGGCGTAAAGTTTTTTGTATGAACGAAAAAAAAGCCGCCTATAGCTACAAATATTAAAGGCGCTAATTTTAAAATAGTGGTTACAAGCTGCACTTTGCCCGATGTGGGAATGCCCATTGTATTAACCCATGTAAGCAGCCATATAGTGCTTAACCCGGTTGCAACGGCAACAATTGCATTTGTTGCAAGTATGGGGAAAAAAGTGCTGAGTGCACTAACGAGCGAAACGGCAATAGCAGCATTGGCAACCCATACGGAGATCCAATAACCCCATCCTATAAGAAAGCCTGCAAAGTCGCCAAAACCGTTTTGTGTAAAGGCGTAGGGGCCACCATCAATGTGAGGAAGCAGCTTACTGAGATTACTGAAAACTTTTGCAAGAAAGTATGCGCCGATAGCAGACAATATCCACCCGAGAATACTTATACTGCCAAATGCAGCAAGGGATGCCGGCATAAGAAAAACGCCGGCGCCTATCATATTGCCTGCAACAAGCGATGTGCTTGTCCACAACCCTAATTTATTTTTCAATGAGCCGTCTGCAGACATGTATAGTAGTATTGGTTGTAAATAATAAAGGAAGATACGTGATTGAATGCAAATTAGAGGATGATTGAACGGCCGCCCGTTCGACTGGTCGTCCGGGCGGCCGTTCAATCATTCCACTGCGTTCAATCAATCAAACAATATTTTTCACACCCGGAATACGTGTAGTAATCCATCCAATAAAAAATGCACTTGTTACGACGATTGGCAGCGCCACCAGCAATTTAACAGCAGGCTCAATGTTCCAGTCTTTCAGCAACAGGGCTATTGAAATAACAATCAGCGGGTGCAAAATGTAAGTGGCATAAGCGGCCCTTGACATATTTTTAAGCAAAGGGGTGGTGTTGTTCCACTTAAACCTGCAAACACCCAGCAGCGCAACCATAATAGAAACACCCGTTAATTGCTCCCACATAGCGGAAAGTAGCGATTGCCAGGTACCATTACCCTGGAAGGCATCAAGAGGGCTTTTGGTCAATTCTATAACTACATAAAATAAAGGGAATACCACTAGCACCAGTATAATAGCTGTGAAAAGCCAGCGCCTGCCCCTTTTAAGATCAATGCTGTTAAGCCATTCATTGCGGGATGCAATAATACCGAGGATGAACATGGCGATGTATTGTGTAAAATGCCCCAATTGAAAGCCCAACGGTTTTAACGTACGCCCAACTGGAAAAACAATTCTAACAACATAACTTATTACACCTAGCGCCAAAGCAAATAGTAATATGGCAGTATTGGGAGGAAACCTGTATTGTTCGCGGGCGGTGTTATTGCTTAATAACTGAACGACAATATATGCAAGTGTAAAAACAAGCAGCGCTAAAACAAACCACATTACGCCGGGGTCAAACCAGTCATCGTAGCCGCCTAAGTATTGCATGAATGTTGCCTGCCCGTTATGGCCAAAATGATAAACAAGAAAATTTAAAATAGGTGAAAAGATGAACGAGTAAAATAACAGCGGTATGCCTAACCGTTTAAGCCTGTCGGCCGTAAATTTTGCAGCTCCTTTTTTTAAATAGGAAGACTCCGTGAACAGGGCAGAAAGAAAAAAGAAAAACCCCATAAAAAATGCCTGGTTGGTGGCAACAAACATTGTCATAAA
>JABDFW010000120.1 GCA_013286305.1 Bacteroidota bacterium | reverse complement strand
TTTTACCTCCCAGGCAAACAATGTAACAACAGGCAGAATTTATCAAACGGTTATTAACCGCGAGCGTGCCGGTGATTTTTTGGGTAAAACAGTGCAGGTTGTTCCGCATATTACAGACGAAATAAAACGCCGGATGTTATTGCTGGGCGAATGCGGCGCTTTTGATATTGTTATTACAGAAATAGGCGGCACCGTGGGCGACATTGAAAGCCTGCCATTTATTGAAGCTGTACGCCAGTTGCAATGGCAGTTACCGGATGACGATGTGGTTGTAATTCACTTAACGCTGATACCTTATTTGCGTGCTGCAAAAGAATTAAAAACAAAGCCAACCCAGCACAGTGTAAAAATGCTGAGCGAAACCGGGGTGCACCCCGATATTATAGTTTGCAGAACAGAAGAGCCGCTTAACAACGATATAAAACGCAAAATAGCCCTGTTTTGTAATGTAAAAACCGAAGCTGTTATTGAAGCGATGGATGCTTCTACCATATACGAGGTGCCGATGGCTATGCTTCGCGAAAAACTGGATGTGATCTGCATGAAAAAACTGGGCATAAACGTATTTCCTGAACCTAACCTGCAGAATTGGCAAATATTTCTTAACAAGCTTAAATTTCCCAAAGGCACAATAACGATTGGATTGATCGGTAAATATGTTGAACTGCAGGATGCTTATAAATCGATTCTTGAAAGTTTTATACATGCCGGGGCAATAAACGAAGTAAAGGTAAAAGTGGTAAATGTACACAGCGAATACATTACTGATGACAACGTTGCGGAAAAATTAGACGGGCTTGATGGTTTATTGGTTGCACCAGGCTTTGGCCACCGTGGTATTGAAGGTAAAATAACTGCTGTGCAATATGCGCGGGAAAATGGTTTGCCATTTTTTGGTATTTGCCTGGGCATGCAAATGGCTGTAATTGAATTTGCCCGCGATGTTTTGGGTTTAAAAGATGCGCATTCCACTGAAATGGATGCTGCAACACCGGACCCTGTTATTGATATGATGGCTGAACAAAAAAAGATAAAAATGATGGGCGGAACTATGCGTTTGGGCGCATATCCATGCGACATAAAAGAAGGGTCGCTGGCTGAAAGTATTTATGGTACAGAAAGGGTAAGCGAACGCCACCGCCACCGTTATGAATTTAATAATGAATACCTGGAAGATTTTGAAGCGAACGGCATGATCGCGAGCGGAATAAACCCCGATACAGGATTGGTTGAAATAATGGAGATACCGTCGCATCCATTTTTTATAGGGGTGCAGTACCATCCTGAATTAAAGAGCACGGTAGAAAGCCCGGCGCCTTTATTTGTGCATTTTGTAGCTGCCGCAAAAAAACATAATGAAATGAAAAATTCCGTTAAAAACCCATTGCTGCAAAGCGAAATGATATAAGGTTGCGGGTATCTGACCCAAAAAAGTATTAAAGAGAATAAAAATGTAAATGGCCATGATGTATATCGTGGCCATTTATTGTTTAGGCGGTTTAACTTTGCTAATACCAAATCTTGGTTGATACTAAAACCTTTAATTACGGTTAAAATACAAAACATGCTATAATTATATTAGACATTCCTTATATATTGCAGCACAAAACCTTTAAAAAAGTCGTATATGAAAACTATATCTCTTCTCTTTATTTTAATATTACTCGCCATCAACGGGTTTTCACAAAAGGCAAATATTTTTTGGGGTGATGAATTTAAAATGCACAAAGGCAGTACCGACCTTGATGTGATTAGTGCCGATAATTCAGGCGTATATCTCCAGGAAAGCCATTTAGCCCTTAAAAGCTACTTTGTTATCGGAGCCTCAACCCGGGAATCGGCTACTTTAATAAAGCTGGATGGAAACCTAACTGAACAATACAGGAATGATTTTAATAAGGAACTGAGAGGAAAAGAGTTTGAGCAGTTTTTTACTATACAGAACAAGATATTCATCATTGCCGGCGATTACAGCCGTAAAACGCTGGTGTTGTATGCTGCCGAAATAGACAGGAATACCGGTAATTTAACGGGCGACTGGCTGCAACTGGCAAATTGGGAAAAAGAAGAAAAAAGCGATAATATACATTTTAAGGTTTCCTATAATGCCGACAGCACAAAGCTGGTATTGGTAAGCAGTGTGGAAGGGAAGGCAAATAACAGTTACCAGGTGCAGGAGTTTGATAAAAACCTAAAGCCTGCAGAGGCAACCGTAAACATAAGCAATGAGTTTGACCCTAAAACTTTTCAGCTGGAAGACGTACTATATACCAATAATAAAAAAATCGTATTAGTTGGCCGCATTTACGAATACGAAGAAGGTAAAAGAAAGAAGGATAAATTCCTTGATTTTGCCAGGTACAACATACGCATTTATGACAATAGAGGTAAACAGCAAAACGAAATAAATACTGATATAAACGGCAAGTGGCTGGTAAGCACTAAAGTGGTGCAGCAACATGACAACGACCTTGTGCTGGCGGCATTTTACAGTAATGAGAAAAAGGGGAATGATATTAATGGCATGCTGGTAGAGCGGATTGACCCTAACACCGGCAGTATAGTCTCTAACAATCAAAAAGAAATTAACACATCGCTGATTACAACAGTGGAGGAAGATGATACACCGGCTGATGATGCCAATGATGAGGATAGCAAAAAGGAAAGACAGGAAAGGGAAAAACTGAAGAAGATAAAAGATGAAAGCGAAGGCTTTAGCAGGTATATGCAGTTCAGGAATATATTTTATACCGCGGATAACGGGCTGGTTATCCTGGCCGAAAAATATCATCATTATATGTACACTTCTCAAAGTTATAGCAACGGCCAATGGACCAGTTCTACTTATACTGTTTATGAAACGGGCGATCTTATGATGACCAAAATTGATGCGTCTGGCAACATAAGCTGGCTACAAGTTTTGCCCAAAAAACAAAATGAAACAGTTTACGGGGGGTCCAATAACTATGGCATGGGTTTCAGTATCGGTGTTAACTACTTTGGCAATTATAACATGCCTTTTTATTCAGGTTTTGGGGCATTACAAAGCGGCAATGCCATTAATATTTTTTTTAACGACCATCCTAAAAATGAAGGTGTATTGCAAATGGGCCAGCATGTAAGGATGGCCAGCACTTTTGGCAGTTCGGAATGTTTTAATGTTACATTAGATGCAATCGGAGGAAAATATACAAGAACCCATTTTTTTTCAAATAAAAGCATTCCCACCGCAATGCCCCGTTTAGCATCGGTTATAGGAAAAGATATGTATGTAATAGGCAAAGAAGACCGCTTTTTTGCCCGGTCAAAAATTGCAGTAGGCAAAATCAGCGTCGTTAACTAAAGTTTTTTATACTACAAACCGCATGCTGCACGCAGAAAATAACCGGCGTATGGCTTACTGCGTACAGCGTATAGCCTTTTTACTTCCGCTTGCTTTATGGCTTCTCCCTGTTATTCAAACATAATCAGGCGTTTTTTCTTGCTCTTTACTTATTTTCACAGAATAAATTATGTGTATGAATAAGTTTTGCTTGTTTGTGGTAAGTGTTTTTTTTATAACATCTGCTGTCGCCCAGCCGCCGCAGGGCACTCACTGGAGTAAGAGCGGGGATGCATATTATGATACCGAAAACGGCGATATTGTTTTAATTAAGTTACCATCTTTAGACAAAAAAATAGTGGTTGAGAAAAGTGCACTCACTCCGCCGGGAGCAGCGACGCCATTGCGCATCCGTAATTTCTTTTTTTCGGAAGATGGCACTAAAGCACTTATTTATACCAACACAAAAAAAGTATGGCGGTATGATACACGCGGCGATTACTGGCTGCTTAACCTAACAACTAAGCAGTTAAGGCAGGCAGGGGCAAGCCTGCCCGCATCTTCGCTGATGTTTGCAAAATTTTCGCCCGACGGCTCAAAGATCGCGTATGTGAGCAACTATAACATTTATGATGAAGATGCGGCTACAGGTAAAATTACGCAGCTTACTTTTGACGGAACACGCAAATTCATCAATGGTACCTTTGACTGGGCTTATGAAGAAGAATTTTATTGCAGGGATGGCTTTCGCTGGAGCCCCGACAGTAAAAAGATAGCTTATTGGCAGATAGATGCACGCAACACAAAAGATTATTTGATGATAGATAATACAGATTCTATCTATCCTTTTGTTAAGCCTGTTGAGTACCCCGTAGCCGGCGAACCACCAAGCCCCTATAAGATAGGAGTGATTGGTGCTGATGGCGGAAAAACAACCTGGATGAATATACCTACAGAGCCGGTATGGCAATCGTATGTACCTCGTATGGAATGGGCTGTCAATGATAAGGAACTAATCATCCAGCATCTTAACCGCAAACAAAATGTAAGCGACCTGATGCTTTGCGATATAACAACAGGGGATGCAAAAACAATATACCATGAAGCGGATTCTGCCTGGATAGATATTTTGCCCTCGTGGGATGAAGATTACTCTTATGGCGGATGGGACTGGTTGAAGGGCGGGAAAGAATTTTTATGGGCAAGCGAAAAAGACGGGTGGCGGCATTTATACCTGGTAAGCCGGGATGGTAAAAAGGAAACATTAGTTACCGTTGGTAATTATGATGTGATGACGATAAGCGCTATAAATGAAAAAGAAGGGTATGTTTATTTTGCCGCCTCGCCTGATAATGCAACGCAGAAGTATCTTTACCGCACAAAGCTGGATGGCACTGCTAAACCTGAACGCCTGTCTCCATTAAATCAAGCCGGCACGCACGAATACGAGGTTTCGCCAACAGGTAAATATGCCCTGCATTCTTTTTCAAACTATTATACGCCTGAAGTAACGGAATGGGTTTCTTTACCCGATCATAAAGCTTTTGATGGCGATAATGTAAACGATTCACTTGCAAAAGCCAACAGGGGAAAGTCGAATATTAAGTTCTTCAAAATAAAAACAGAAGAAGGCGTTGAAATGGACGCCTATATGGTTAAGCCCACTAATTTCGATTCAACTAAAAAATACCCTGTATTATTTTATGTTTATACAGAACCCGCAGGGCAAAACGTAAGGGATGTTTACGGCATTAGCCGTAATGCGCAATACCAGGGCAATATGGCCGATGACGGGTACATATATATTTCTATTGACAACCGTGGAACCCCTTCGCCTAAAGGACGGGAGTGGCGTAAATGTATTTCGCACAAAATTGGCCTGCTTAACATCAGCGACCAGGCGATGGCTGCAAAAGAGGTATTAAAATGGCCTTTTGTTGACACAAGCCGTATTGCTGTTTGGGGATGGAGTGGTGGAGGCTCAGCCACCCTGAATTTAATGTTTCAGCATCCCGAAATTTATAAAACAGGTATTGCAATTGCTGCTGTGGGTTACCAGCTTACCTACGACAATATTTACCAGGAGAGGTATATGGGATTACCGCAGGAAAGCAGGGATGATTTTATTAAAGGGTCGCCCATTACATATGCAAAAAACCTGCAGGGGCATTTGCTATATATTCACGGCACAGGCGATGATAATGTGCATTATGAAAACGCGGAACTGCTGCTGAATGCGCTGATAAAATACAACAAGGTGTTTCAGTTTATGGCGTACCCAAACAGGACACACGGTATTTTTGAGGGCGAAGGTACCCGCAGGCATTTAGCAACATTATACACATCATATCTGCACCAATACTGCCCGCCGGGCGCGAGATAAGCATAGTACCTATAATAATAAGGCCTGTAAGATGGTATAAACCTTACAGGCCTTGATTATTTATTTAGTTGCAGGCAAAGTTTTATTACTCCGCGCTACTTATGCAATTCTATAGTGCCAATATCTGTGTTTGTACCTACGGTAACATTAACGTGGTTAATAGTGGTATCGCTGTAACCGTTTGAAGAATTTATGAAAACCGAATAGGTTCCTGTTGGCAGGCCACGAACCATAAACCGGCCATCATCATTGGGAAGCGCATACAATGTATCCTGGCCGCTGAAAACAGAAATCACGGGGAAAGCATCCTGCGGGATAACATCACCTGAGATGGTGGCTGTTCGTTCTTCAGCAAAAATGCGTATTACCGGCCTTAAATAAAATTTGCCATCCCACAACCGGATGATAGACCGCTCTACATCAAAATCAAGCCATAGATCGTTTATATTGCTACTGCTTGTTTGAAACTCGTCTCCAAACAATTTTATAACTATTCTTGTATCGGTATCAGAGAAGGTATTAAGCGGGTATTTTACACCATTTTTTACAAGGTAATTATTGGGGCCAAGCGTAACAATAATACGCCTGACCCTGCCCTTGGGGATATTACCGGATGCGAGAATAGTATCAATACCGTTTCGTAACCCGGCCAGGTTATAAACACCAGCATTAAAATTGAGGGTATCGCTTATTGAGCAGGCTGTATCAAAATTATCATCACCATGATGGTCACCGTCGTGATGATCATCGCCGTGATCGTCTCCAAAAGGGCCAATATTATCGCGCTGGCAGGTATCTACAATAACAGTAACTGTATTTATATCAATAAAAACGCTGTCAAAAAAGCCGGGGCCATCTGTTAAATATAATGAGACTTTTTGTTGATTGGCCGGTATATTATTAGCAGACGATCCTTGTTTTGTGCAGGCATAAAAAATACCGGTAAGCAGCATAAACAGAACGACTGCATACGCAATGAAACGTGTTTTCATAACCAGGAGTTTTAATATAGGTTAACAAGAAAATTACATTAATCAAAACGTGATATTAGCCACTTGTATTGTGTGTTAGGGTTGTAAAAATAATGTTAAACCGGTGAGGTCAAATTGATAACAGCTTAAGTACAAGCTATTTAATGGTTTGCCCGTTAAATACATTTTGCCGCACTTCTTTGCCATAATCCTTTATTGTTTCCATATTTGTTTTTACAGGTGGCAATGGTGCTGTAACCAAAACATACTTTGCACCCATATAAGCTGCATAAGCTTTGTTCATCCAAAGATCAACCGAGTCAGCCGTGCATTTGATATCAGTAAAAAAAATTGTTTGCGGAATATCTGAAACCGGTGGTACATAACAGGTATCGGCTGTGCAGTGTTGTACAGACTGCATCCTGGTGTTCATCTCAGTATTATATTTTATTGCTTTACCCGAAACAATATCAATATATGCTGTTGATATATTATTGTTTAGGTTAAACAAATTCACAAAAAATAATAACACTATCACAAATAGCATTGAAGCGCTTGCCTTGAACGTAAATGATGAGCCGGCACGCTGCTTTTCAACAAGAAACAATTGCAGGGTAAAAAACCAGCCCAGCAGAAAATACAGGTATAGAACATTTTCAATACGGCCAATATTACTGCCGCCTGCCACCCAAACAGTAAATAGTTGTACAAATAAAATTGACAGGATGAAAAATATAAGCGCCGCCCTGGCGCTAATGTTTATTACTTTATTTTTCTCAATTATTTTTTCCGCCAAAATGTTTCCAAAAAAAGGGATGTATAAAAGCGTTGCCGTTAATATGGGCACAGCCCATTCAATTAAATGTAACCCTGTGATGGCTACTGCACCCTTTATTGCCCATGCCCATGAGGCAGCATATTCCTGCATGGTATTTAGCCGTATAAAATTGCCAGGAGCTAATATGGCAAAGGCAGCTGCTACAAAACTAACGATAGCAAGTGCAATAAAAAATGCATCCCCTTTTCTGCTTTTTAAATAAATGCTTATGGTAAAAAAGCTGATACACAGAAAGGTGATGATAAGCGAAATTTCGTTAAGGCCTGTAATACAAATACAGAGTAAGGCTGCTATTGAAAAATAGAAAAGTTTAGCAGGCAACCGGCTTAATGTTTTAATTTTTACAAGTACAGCAAGTAATAACATAAAAAAAACATTCGCCAACTGGTAAA
>JABDFW010000119.1 GCA_013286305.1 Bacteroidota bacterium | reverse complement strand
TCCAAGTGCTATTGAACCTTTCCAGGGGGCAGCAACGGGCGTTGGCGGTATTCAACGGGATATTTTTACCATGGGGGCAAGGCCTATTGCATCCCTCAATAGCCTTCGTTTTGGAAATTTGAAAGATAAAAAAACACAACGCCTGCTTAGCGGTGTTGTTAAAGGCATTGGGCACTATGGTAACTGTTTTGGCGTGCCAACCGTAGGCGGTGAAGTATATTTTGAAGATTGTTATCATACAAACCCCCTGGTTAATGCTATGAGTGTGGGTATTGTGCAGGTGGGCAAAACCATAAGTGCCACGGCAGAAGGTCTTGGCAATCCTGTATTTTTTGTGGGTAGTGCAACAGGTAAGGACGGTATTGGCGGGGCATCGTTTGCTTCGGCAAATATAACGTCTGACAGTACAGAAGAATTACCTGCTGTACAGGTGGGCGACCCCTTCCAGGAAAAGAAATTGCTGGAGGCATGCCTTGAAGTGATTGAAACGGGTGCCGTTGTTGGTATGCAGGACATGGGTGCCGCGGGCATTATTTGCTCCACTGCCGAAATGAGCGCTAAAGGCAAAGTGGGGATGCATATTGATCTTGATAAAGTACCAACCCGTCAAAAAAATATGAAGGCGTGGGAACTGCTATTGAGTGAAAGCCAGGAACGAATGCTTATAGTGGTGGAAAAGGGAAAAGAGGAAGGGGTGTTGAAAATATTTGAAAAATGGGATTTGCCCTGCAGCGAAATAGGCCATGTTACCGGGGATGGTTTGTTGAAGTTTTATATGCATGGCACACTGGAAGCAGAGATTCCGGCGTATGAGCTGGTTTTGGGTGGGGGTGCCCCTCAATATACAAGGGAATATGCAGAACCAAAATACCTTGAGAAAATAAAGGAATTTTCTATTGAAGAAATAGATGATATAGCAGGTACAACTGCATTAAAAAATGTTGCAGAACAGGTAATACAAATACCGAATATAGCCAGCAAGCGATGGGTTACTGTGCAGTACGACAGCACTGTTGGCGCAGCAAATGCAAGCACCAATGCACCCAGTGATGCTTCTATTGTTCTGGCAAAGGGCACCGGTAAGGCGCTGGCGATCACCACAGACTGTAATGGGCGTTATGTTTTTGCCGACCCATACAAAGGCGCAATGATAGCAGTGGCAGAAGCTGCGCGCAACCTGGTTTGCAGCGGTGCAGAACCAATAGGTGTAACCAATTGCTTAAACTTTGGCAATCCTTACGACCCTGAAGTGTATTACCAGTTTGTGAAGGCGGTTACCGGCATGGGCGATGCCTGCAGAAAATTTAATACGCCTGTTACAGGGGGCAACGTAAGTTTTTATAATCAAAACCCCGAAGGCCCGGTTTATCCAACGCCTACTATTGGCATGGTAGGTATCATTGATGATTTTACTAACCGTATGACGCTTGATTACAAAGCGGCAGGCGATATAATACTTTTAATAGGGGAACAAAAGGACGATGTTGCGTCATCAGAATACCTTCATAAGATAAAGAACGTCGAATATTCCCCTGCCCCGTATTTTGAACTGGATGAGGAGTTTGCAGTTCAAAAATTTGTGTCTTCTGTTATAAAAGAAAAACTGGTGCAAAGCGCACATGATATAAGCGAAGGCGGGTTAATGGTTACATTGCTTGAAAAAGGGTTTAACCGAAACCTGGGCTTTGATGTTTCTGCTGCAGATACAGGCACGAGGCTGGATGCTTTCTGGTTTGGGGAAGCGCAAAGCAGGGTAGTGATTACCATTAACAGGAAAGAGCTTGAAAATATAAAACACAAAGCAGCATCAAATAATATTCCCGTAACAGTTTTAGGCGTTGTTACCAATGGAATTGTAAAAGTGAATGGAGAAGATTGGGGTACCATAGCGGATTGGAAAGACAAATACGATACGGCAATCGAAAAAATATTGAAAGCTTCTTCAGAAGAGATAATTGAACTTGGCCCTGAAACAGAGGCGATGGAGGTGCATTAGTGTAGAGCCGGTGTTAGAAAATAATGGGTAACTTTGAAATAAACGTTTTGGTATGATAACTATTAATAAAAAAGTGAAGATTTCTAAAACCAACCAAAAGGTGGAATTTGAATTACAGGATTTGCCTGAAGGTGAGTATGATTTGCAATTGCTGATAGGAGAGAATGGAGAAATTGTGCCAGGGAAAGATTACAACCTTGAAAATTGGCGCAGTGGAATAAAACTGGATATTGTACCCTCATTTAGAAGGGAAGATATGTATGGGGAAGATGGCAGATAACTCCATTATAATTGACACCAATATTTTATTATATCTCAACATAGATAATGAAGAGGTAAAGGGAAAAGCATTGCAAAAAATCCAATATCTAAAAAGAGATGGGTATAGCTTAGCTATAAGCGAGCAAATCATAAGGGAGTTTCTTGTTGCTAAATCCAATCTTCAAAAAATAGCACATAAGATTGATTTCAATAAATTGAGAGAAGACGTACAATATCTCCTGCACAATTTTTCGATTATCTGGCCTTCCTTTAAAAGCGTGCTGTTTCTTGAAGAACTTATTTTTAAATACAGAATCCAGGGAAAAGTAATTCACGATGCAAATATTGTGGCGGTAGCTAAAGAGAACAATGTTTTCAAAATACTTACCAACAACCCTTCTGATTTTATTTTTGCTTTAGGCGAAGGGTTTGAAATTATAACATTGTAATGGATAAACAACATACTAATATCAATACTCAATCCACAATCATTATCACCGGTGCCGCAGGCTTCATAGGCAGTTGCATGGCGCAATACCTGAATGAAAAAGGGTATGAGAACATCATAATAGTGGATGATTTTGGCGTGGAGGATAAACGCAAAAATTGGGAAGATAAAAAGTTTACCTATGCAATTGAAAGATACAGCCTGTTTGACTGGCTTGAGCTGCATAAGCCCAAAATTGACCTTGTACTGCATATAGGCGCACGCACGGATACCACTGAATTTAACTACGAGATTCACAAGGAGCTTAATTTTGAATATTCAAAAAAAATATGGCACTATTGCACGGCTCAGCAGGTGCCGCTTATTTATGCATCTTCTGCTGCCACGTATGGGGCAGGCGAGTTGGGTTATAATGATGACCATGATATTATAGAAAAGCTGCACCCTTTAAACCCGTATGGTGTAAGTAAGAACGAATTTGATAAACTGGCATTACAGCAAATAAACCAGCCACCGTTTTGGGCAGGCCTGAAATTTTTTAATGTTTATGGCCCCAACGAATCTCATAAGGGGCGTATGGCGAGCGTTATTTTTCATTCATTCAACCAAATAAAAAAGGATGGCGTGGTACGGCTGTTTAAAAGCCATAAACCCGAATTTGCCGATGGGGAACAGTTGCGCGACTTTATATATGTAAAAGATGTTTTAAAGATCATGTACTGGATGATGCAAAAATCGTCAAGCGGCGGAATGACCGTTGATTGTAATGAACAATCGTCGCCTGGCGTAATTTGTAATCTTGAACCCGGTATTTATAATATCGGCACCGGTAAGGCAAGAACTTTTAATGACCTTGTTAAAGCAACTTACGCAGGTTTGGGTAAAGAACCCTTTATTGTATATATAGATATGCCGGAAGATATCCGCGATAAATACCAATATTTTACTGAAGCCAATATGCAAAAACTGCGCAACGCAGGTTATAACGAACCCTTTTACTCCCTGGAAGATGGCGTAGCGGATTACGTAAGCGGGTATTTGAATAAGGAGAAAATTTGGTAAATTTGTAGAAATCGAATGTTATGAGCGTAGCAGAAATGAGGGATATTATGAAAGCTAAAATTGACCTTCTTCCGGATGAAGAGGTAGAAAAAGTATTTTCAAAAATCATTAGCACTGTTGAGGCGGACGATAAAAATAAGCTTGACTTGCATAAGTATGCTCCGGGAATTTTTGAGAAGTATGATGATTTAATGAAAAAACTTGCCTAAATGTTTTCGTTTGATGATGTTATTTTTTATCATGATAAAGCTATTGAAAAATATGGCGGTTCGAAAGGCCTTCGTGATTTTGGCGGATTAGACGCTGCTTTAAACCGGCCCTGGCAAACATTTGATTCAGAAGAACTTTATCCAACCTGTTTTGAAAAAGCAGCCGCAATTTCTGAAAGTGTTATTCTCAATCATCCATTTATAGACGGTAATAAACGAACAGCATTTATACTTTGTGAAGCAATAATTGAAGATGCAGGTTACATAATAGAAGCAAACACAGACACAATCTATAATTTTCTCGTTGATATTTCCACCGGCAATCTTTCCTTTGAAGAAATTGTAATTTGGCTGCGGCAAAATACCAAGCCCAAAAACTAAAATTAATTATTATGAGTAAAAAAATAGCCATCATTGGCGGAGGTAATTTAGGCTCTGCAATAGCAGAAGGATTGATAAACAGCGGATTTATTCTTCCCGAGCATATTATCATTACCAAAAGAAATATTGCTACTTTAAAACCCCTTGAAGAAAAAGGGGTGCTTGTAAGTAATGATAATATTGAAGCTGTTGAATATGCTGACTGGATAATACTTGCTGTAAAACCCTTCCAGGTAAAAGAAATACTGCAAAACTTAAAGCCGCATCTTAAACCAAACAAACACACCCTGGTGAGTGTAATAACCGGTATTTGGATAAAAGATATACAGGAAATACTTGGCAGTGATTTTACAATTTTCCGTGCGATGCCCAACACTGCTATAGCTATACAGGAAAGCATAACCTGTATTTGTAAACACAATGCAGCAGCAGAGCAGGCAGGGTTTGCCGAAGATATGTTTAATCAATTAGGAAAAACGGTATTTATAGAAGAAAACCTGATGGATGCCGCAACTGTGCTAGGCGCCTGCGGTACCGCTTTTGCCATGCGGTATATACGTGCTAATATACAGGGTGGTATTGAAATTGGGTTTAATGCTGCCATTGCTACGCTTATTGCAGCCCAAACTGTTAAAGGCGCGGCAGAATTATTGCTTGTTAAACACACCCACCCTGAACAGGAGATAGACAAAGTAACCACGCCAAAGGGCTGCACCATTGCAGGCTTAAATGAGATGGAACACCAGGGCTTTAGTTCTTCACTTATTAAAGGGGTGGTAACCAGTTATAAGAAAATTGTGAATGATATGTAAGAGTTAAAATAATTCGCCCGTTTCCATATCAACTTGTAAAGGGTTTCTTTTGGAAGAATAGGAAGCCGTTGACATTTCTCCAATACCCGGGAAAATAAGAACATCTTCTAAAATAGTTCCGGCTATATTAGGACGCGAACTTTTTTTAAATGATTTAAACCCATAAATATTAAATGTATTTCCTTCCCTTATAAGCTGAAAAAAATTATTTCCTGAATTAATGTATATTTTTTTTCCATCACTGTAACCCCAAAAATTTTTCAAAAGATAACTGCCTCCGGCGCCATCCTTAACATACAATGCATCTGTTTTTGAATTTTTGCCTACTTCAAAATCTGTGGTGGAAGGATTGTTGTTTTTAAATTCGTCAAAAGTATTATATACACCTTTGTTATACGATGTACAGGTAAGTATTGGCAATGATAATTTTTGCGATATGTAGTTGTTTATATCATTATCTGTAAGTGATTTTCTGCTTATTTTTAATTCGCTTGCTTTTTTATCAACTATTTTGTCGAGCATTTTGTCAATACTTCTTTCAACAATTGTATATACATTATTGCCATCTGTATCAAGGTTAGTTAAGAAGGCTGAATCAATACGGTATAAAGGATGATATAAACCATTTACTTCTGCAAGCAGGTTGGCCTTAATTATAAAACCCCTGCTTATAGTTTGCATACCAGGGCCATCTTCTTTGCCGGTTTCAATAGATGAACTAACCCAGAATTTTTCCAGCAATATCACCAGCCTGTAACTGCTGTCACCTTCAGGCCGCAATACGTAATTTTTAGTAATATAATTTTTAATTTCGTTTGAAGCTGTTGTTTCAAATATTATCCTGTGCTTGGAGGACATAGTACCCTTGGTAAAGCCAACACATAAAGTATCAAAACGGGCATCTATTACTAAAACGTTGCTAAATGGCAAAGCAGCCTTAATCGTGTTAGCATTTTTTACAAGTTGCAAATGCACTGCAGGCATGCTGCTAAAAAAATCAGTATCCCGGTTTTCCTGGCAATAGCAAATAGTGCAGACGAATAAGCAACAAATTAAAAAAATAAATTTTTGTAAGAGGATCATCAGGTTGGATTGATCTGTAAAAATAAGCGCTCTTAACGCAATTGCCGCATTTATAATAATTTGTTTATAAAATTATCGGATCTTCAGCTTAACAAAAGTCAACACCTTTATATAGGCGTCTTCGGTGGCAACTTTATCATAAACCGGGTTACTGGGGTTAGCAAATGCGTGATCAGCATCATATTCATAAATACTTCCCTTTTTTCCCGCCTTTTGAAGGTTAGCCTTAAACTCATCTACTACCTGGGGGGTTAGCCATTTGTCTTTGGTTCCAAAAAAACCAAGTACATCGCAATTAAGCATTTTTAACCTGTCAATATCCTTTTCTGGCTGGCCATAATACATAATGCATCCCTGCACCTGTTTACCACCTTCAATGGCGGCTTGCAGGCTCCACCCGCCGCCGAAGCACCACCCAATAGTAAATACTTTTGCATCAGCCCCAATATAACTGTACACGCCTTTAATAATAGCATTAGCCCTTTCAGTTTTCAACGATTGAACATACTTTCCCGCATCTTCCCGGGTTGCGGCAACTTGCTTATCATACAAGTCAACTGCAATTACATTAACCTCAAGATCGTCTGATAATTTTTCACTCTCCTGTTTAATATAATCATTCAGCCCCCACCACTCATGAAATACCAACATGTAATAATTGGTTTTATTTCTCGCTTTTACTTCCCAGCCGTAAGCATCGGTTCCATCGGGCGCTTTGTATGTAATGTTATGGCCCCGCTCACTTTTATATTTAAAAGGCAACGGGTTGCGGTGTGAAAGAATAAATGATTTATCAGAGGCATAGGTGGCAAATTTTTCTGTGGCCGTGGGTGCGCAGCAACTCATTTTGGTTTGGGCTTTTGTGGCTATTGAATAAGCAAATAAGGCAAGGCTAAAAATCGCAAAGATCTTCATCGTCGTTAGTTTTGTTAAAATTAATATTATTTCATCCATTCTTCCGGGTAAAGGCAAATATTTTACGCCCGGGCTTTCGTTTATAATAAGCAAGCGTAATGCTGTTTTTGTAAATAAACCCATTCTTCTCAACAAATTGTATCAATTCTGTTTCTGTGTACATGCGTTTATTGCAGGCAACATGCAGTTCGCCGGTATAAGATGCGAGAGTTTCGTCAATATATAATGTGCCTGCAGGTTTTAATTTGCCGGCAATATCTTTAAGCATTTCTGCAGGATATGTAAATTCATGAAAACTATTTATGATAAGTATCTTGTCGCAACTGTGTTGTGCAAGGTGTGTGCTTTTTTCATCACCCATTATCACTGCAAAATCTGATGTCATTTTATCGCCTTTCAATTGCCCGTAATATTGCCAGGCCATAGAAGCTTGCTGAAAATTGCAGTATGTTGTATCAATATCTTCAAGATAAAAAAAGGTGCTGTCGCTCACAGCCGCGTAAGCAGCTTCCCAATTGCAAGCCTGCGCGCCTATGCTGGCTATGGTATCGTGCGGACGAAACTGGTAAAATTTAAGCACCGGGCGTTGCTGTTTTTCAAGGTCGTGAATGGTTCTGTAATATAGCCCGCATGTATTTTTTATGCTTACCAGCCTTTGTGCCCTAAGGCTGCCGCAAGCGCAAAATATTATTATTGCAACAATGAATTTTATATATACATTTTTTGTTTTCGTATTCAAATGTTTTTGCGTTCAATTTATCCACATTCAAAAAATACAGATTTTATTTAACGGAAATTAAGCTTAGTTTTGCATGACCACAAGGAAAATCTGTTTTTTTGTTTTTTCTGCACGGTC
>JABDFW010000118.1 GCA_013286305.1 Bacteroidota bacterium | reverse complement strand
AAACAAAATTGACTTTTTTAGTGTACATTCCTATTTTACACCGAACGGAGAAAATTCCAATGCCGAAACTATTCTTGAATCTCCGCAAAAAGTCGCTCCCAAAATAATAAACTACCTTCAGGAAGAATGCATAAAAGCCGGTGCAGAAATGAAACCTGTTGCACTTACTGAATGGAATATTTTTGCAGTACATTCCAGGCAGATGTGTTCATATATTGATGGAATGCATGCGGCACTAACACTTGGCGAAATTATAAAAGATAATTATGGCCTTGCAACAAGATGGCATATTGCTAACGGTAGCCATACAGAAGGGGATGATCATGGAATGCTAAGCAGGAGTGCTCATTCTGAAGAGCCCTATTTGCCGGATTGGACACCTCACCCAGTATTTTTTTACTCATATTATTTTCCAAAATTCTTTGGTGATAAAATGGTTTCCGCTGTATGCAATGAGCCAAATATAATTTCTTATGCCTCAACCTTTAGTTCAGGCCAAATTGGATTAGTATTAATTAACACAGGCAATGAGGATGAAACTATAAAAATAAAAACTCAAAATTTTAAGCCCGGGGCAAAATATTATTGGTATTCGCTTACCGGTGGTACGGATAATGGAGAATTTTCACAACAAGTTTTTATAAACGGCGTTGGGCCAAGTTTACCGGTAGGCGGCCCCGATAATTATGAAAATATAAAAGCCTATAGTGGAAATGCCAGCAATTTACAAATACCCTGCCCTAGAAAATCAGTTGAATATGTGCTTATAGATTCTAATGCCAATTAGCAACCGGGTTATTAACCAAAAGTTATTATAAATAAACCAAACATCAATTTAAAACCTAATGCCATGGCTAACCTTACTCATTTTAATGATGCCCGCTATTATTACAGGGCACGCAACCTATCGTCCATAGCAATTATATTTTTATTACTAACAAGCGGCTGCAAAAAAAGCGTAAGTAACAACACACATCAATTAATTTACGGCAAGCCAAATATAGTCCTGCTTGTGGGTGACGATATTGGTTACGAAATTCCTACATATACAGGCGGACAGTCATATTCAACTCCCAATATTGATCAGTTGGCAAGCAGTGGTATGCAATTTACATTAGCCCATTCGGCGCCTACCTGTTCCCCGTCAAGATTTATGTTGCTTACCGGCAAATACAATTTCAGGAACTATACACAATGGGGGCACATGGACCTGTCACAAAAAACGATAGCCAATATGCTGAATGATATTGGATACGCAACCTGTGCGGTTGGCAAATGGCAATTCGATGGAGGTGATGTAGCTATTCATCAGTTTGGCTTTGATTCATATTGTGTATGGAATCCAATTGCGTCCGGCGCTGAATCGCGTTATAAAGATCCTCATTTGTATGAAAACGGTGCGTATCTTCCTTATGATTCGGTTAAGGGCAAATATGGTGAAGATATGATTGGCGATTATGCTTATAATTTCATGCAACAAAATTCAAAAAATTCTTTTTTTCTATACTACGCATTAGATCTTTGCCACCAGCCATTTTGTCCAACGCCTGATGACGCCGCTTTTGCTTCGTGGAATGCCAAGCAGCCATCCTCACCTTCAGATACTATGTATTTCAAATCAATGGTAAAATATATGGATAAAAAAGTAGGACAATTTATGCAGGAATTAAGAGACCTTGGCATTGCTGATAATACGATAGTACTTTATTTAGGGGATAATGGCACTGATGCGGAAATTTATTCTTACTATAATAATGTTTTGATGGAAGGTGGCAAAGGTAGAAGTATAGAAAGCGGAACGCATGTTCCATTTATTGCCTATTGGCAGGGTAAGGTTACAGCAGGCACGTTTAGTAATAACCTGCTTGATCTGACAGATTTTATGCCTACAATTGCCGACATTGCGGGAACAACGGTACCGGCCAGCTATGGTGTAACAGATGGAACCAGCTTTTACCCGGAAATTATGGGGCAAACAGGCAATCCCAGGAGCTGGGTTTATTGCTATTACAACCCTGAAATTCTAAGCAAACCAAGAACGACGAAAATTTGGGCGCAGGATCAGAATTATAAATTATATTCTACAGGTGATTTTTTTAATTATACAAGTGATTTGGAAGAAAAAAAACCTTTAGCGAGTGATAAACTTACAGACAGCCAGGTTCAAATAAAAAACTCGCTCGACAGCGTTTTGATGAGGCTTCAATAATTTGTAAACTTGTTTGTTGCGGGAATAAAAGGCTCTATTTTAGCTAAACATGCTTTGCCCCGCAATTTTTATGATTTTTTTAAATATAATTTCGCAACACTATTACTATCAATATAGTCTCTGGTATTTTGTTTGGGTTTAATTTTGAATAAGCATCTGTAAGGTCGGAAATGGCGATGGGGGTAAAATTTTTTTTGAGATTTTTGAGTTTTTTATCCTTCTTTAAAAAAATGCCTATGGATTGAATTAATTTCAGTAATATGGCTAACTATAATAGTTTAAATACGACAACGACAATAAATCATTAAAAAAAAGATTTAAAATTTACCATGCCAGGTTTTTTTGATCAATTTAATATCTGATGCTATGATTAACCTTACTCATTTTAATAGCACCCGCTATCATTGGAGAGTATATAACTCCTTATGCCTGATATTTCTCTTTTTAGCATTTGGATGCAGGAAAGGGATAAATAGCCCGCCCCCTCATCAATACATCTCCGGCAAGCCAAATATAGTCCTGCTTCTTGGCGACGATATTGGTTACGAAATACCTGGCTATACAGGCGGGCAGTCGTATTCAACTCCTAATATTGATCTATTGGCAAGCAGTGGAATGCAATTTTCATTGGGCCATGCAGCACCCACCTGTTCCCCATCGAGGTTTATGTTACTTACCGGTAAATACAACTTCCGAAACTATACCCAATGGGGGCACATGGATCTATCACAAAAAACCATTGCTAACATGTTGAATGATATTGGATATTCAACTTGCATTGTTGGCAAATGGCAATTAGACGGAGGCGATGCAGCTATTCATCAATTTGGTTTTGATTCATACTGCGTATGGAACCCATTCCCAATCAAGCCGGGTTCCCGGTATAAAGATCCTCATTTATATGAAAATGGAGCGTATCTTCCTGACGACTCGATTAAAGGAAAATATGGGGAAGATATGATAGGGGATTATGCTTATAATTTCATGAAACAAAATGTAAAAAATTCATTTTTCCTGGAGTACTCGTTCGATCTTTGTCACCAGCCGTTTTGCCCTACACCGGATGACCCCGCTTTTGCTACATGGAATGCTAATCAACCGTCCTCACCTTCGGATACTATGTATTTTAAATCAATGGTAGAATATATGGATAAAAAAGTAGGGCAATTTATGCAGGAAATAAAAGGCCTTGGCATTGCAGAGAATACCATTATTTTTTACTTAGGGGATAATGGCACTGATGCGGAAATTTACTCTTATTATAATAATGCGTTGATGGAAGGTGGTAAAGGAAAAAGTATAGAAGCGGGGACGCATGTGCCTTTTATTGTTTATTGGCAAGGCAAAGTTACAGCCGGTACTATTAGCAATAACCTGCTTGACTTGACGGACTTTATGCCGACGATAGCCGATATTGCAGGAACAACAGTACCAGCAAGCTATGGTACAATGGATGGAACCAGCTTTTACCCGGAAATTATGGGGCAAACAGGCGACCCCAGGAGCTGGGTTTATTGCTACTACAATCCTTTTGTTCCAGGCAAGCCAAGAGTAACAAAGATTTGGGCACAGGATGAGAATTACAAATTATACTCTACCGGAGATTTTTTTAATTATACAAGTGACTTACTTGAAAAGAAGCCTTTAGCAAGTGATAAACTTACGGATAGCCAGGTTCAGATAAAAAATATGCTTGATAGTGTTTTAACAAGGCTTCAGTAACTTTATAACCAGTATTTGTAGCTGGCGATAAATGTTTATTATCATCTTGTAAAGAGCTTTATCAATAACCGCTTGGTAGAAACCCCTGCCACAAGTGGTTGAATTTACTTATATTACGGGTACTTATTGTAATCCGTAACACTTCGTCCGGGTACATATTGTTTACAGCTGCCAGGCAAGCTATAGGGCATGGCGCTTCTTTTAGCACCTTAAATGGCTGCCGGCAAACAAACAATTCCTTTTTTGCCGGCAATTGCGCTTGTATATAAAAGTGCCTTGTAAAATTTAAAAAAACGCGCCTATTTGAATTGCAGGATGACTAACTTCCCGGCCCGAACTCAGATTATTTTGAAATTTTGAATAAAGTGATTAATGAATCCTTCCAATTGTGCTGAAACCTAACCTCTTTTTCACCATTCTGTAAGCCCATAAGTTTTGGATTGCCACGGATATTGCGATAGCAAGGGCCGCGCCTAAGATACCCAGTAGTTGTATAAGGGCAAAATTTAATATAATTGATATCGCTCCGCATGCAATTGTTATATTACGCATATCTTTTTCGTGGCCGCTCATCATTAAAAGATAACCCACGGAACCGGTTACAATATTTATATATTGCCCCAACGCTAATATCCTGAGCATCCACACTGCACTCTCATATTCTTTGCCGAAAAGTGAAAGAATATATTGAGGAAACAACCAAACCAAAATAATAAGTGGCGTAGCGAATAAGAGCATTAGCCTTGTTGTATTAATAGAATACCTTTTTAGTTCGTCCATTTTCCGCTGGCTGTACAAACTGGCGAAACGGGGTGCGCTTACCAGGTTAATTGCAATTCCGATGAATGTTATGAGCATAGATGTTCTTTGGGCATTTGCCAACCCGGCGAGGCTGTTTGATGTAATATTCTTAAACATTCCAGTTATAATCTGCCCCCCCCCACTGCACTGCCTGTTGTAATATTGCCATGGTCCATAAAGCGTAACAACTTTTCCAAAGCAGCGAACTGTCAAATTCCCCTTTTCCGGCAGGAACAAATCGTTTCCAAAAATAAAAAGTCAATCCCATAGTTATAAGGGAAGAGAAGAAATATAACTTAGATAATTCCGCAGAAGTTTTGGGATGCCAAATGTAAACGAATAGAATAACCAAAATGGGTACAACCAGGTTTTGTATTGCCACGGATAATAATACCTTTTTTAATCCCTGCAAAGCAAAGGCATATAAGGTATATATTCCCAAAAGGGGCATGGCAAGAAACATCCAATAAAAAGAGCCTGAAGCGTCTTTTTTATGAAATATGGATTCAGATATAAAACCTGTAAAAATTAAGGTAAGCGCTGTTAACAAAAAAGAAAACAACAAAACCCTGGTTATGATATTTTTTATAACGCCACGCACTTCAACCCATTTTTTTTCAGCGCCATAAATCCCAACGTACCTTAAAACAACGTAATCACCTCCCATCCGTACTACCGTTCCTAAAATAGTTATTACAGAAAATGCAAGAAAAAAATAACCAGCTTCATGTGCCCCTAACTTTCTCGAAATAATTACATTCATTATAAATGCCGCTGCAGCTGCGCCTCCTCTTATGGCGAAAGCTATAGACGAATCTACAACCAATTCCCTGTTATGTTTGTCGGCAAATATTTTTCTTAGAGTGTTAGCAGTTTTATTTTTCATCATAAATTTTCATTGCCATTCCAACAAATGATATTTACTCCTTTGGTATATATGCATCGCAATATCATTTAAAAAATTGGATTAATTATTTATATAAATAGTTATAAAATACTGCATATTTATTAAATACACTAATTAAGAGTTTTGCGCTAAAGCACATTTAGCGTACATATTCCTCAATTAACTCTTTTGTTTCCTGTATATGGCTTTTAGAAGATGCTCCGAAAAGTACCGACTCTATTTTTGGAAAATTACTGAGGTATTGAATAGCATCTTTTGGCCTTATTGCTCCTGAAGCCAATACTTGCATAGCTATTGGCCTGAAATGCCTTTCGGTAAGGTATTTTTCATACAATGCAATGCCTCCAGACATTCTAAATCCGGTTTTATTGATTGAGGAACAAATTATGGGGTTTTCAATTCCTGCGGATTCCAGGGCATCAAGCAGCATTGGCATATTCATAGTAATGTAGCCAGGCTCGGCATTATATTTTTTGCGGATATATGAATCATATTCAACAAGTACATCCATCATCTTTAAGCCAAGAAGAAGATCTACCAATACGTTCTGTATAAAAATAACAGGTGTATTGATGCCCTTGAACATTTTCATTTCGGCATCTATCAAAATCTCCATCAGTTTTAAAAAGTCTTTACTTAAAAAAGCGAGCCCGCCTTTGGCAAAAGTGCCGAATATATTACCCGGAACATATTGCTTTATTGTACCCATAATACCCAATTCCGTAATAGCGTTGGCATATTTATGAGCATAAGGCATGCAGGGGTAAATTTTAAAATTGCCATACTTTGCGGGATATGCACGTATGTGATCACAAATATTAGCAATACGATCATGGGTTGTACACATAAAGGTGCTTATACCTGTTTCAATTGCCTGGTCAAGCACTTTTATTATTGAAACGTCATCTTTAAATCTAATAGCCTGAGCCCTTGATTTTTCGTCAGACATGTGGCTAACTGCAAAAAACTGATTATCGCCAAATAATACTTTGTCCATCATTTTTAAAACCTTTTAGCTTCTTTAAAAATCATTTCAATTACTTTATCTGTGTAAGAAGCCTCTTCAAATGAATTTATATCAGGCTTTTTATCATTGATTATGTTATCTATAAAATAATCTACCTGCGCACTATATTCCTCCCCGCGTAAATAAAAATTAACAGGCATTGCAAAGTCCGTAATGTATTTTACAGTCCAGTCCTTGCTCAAACCTTCTTTTTCATTGGCTTCCTTCAGGTAAATGCGTATTTCTGTTGCATCACAAAATATTTTCCCTTTTTTTCCCTGAACTGTTATTGAGGTTGACATTTTACGATAGGTTTCATCGCTCCAGTTTACAGAAAGCACTCCACTTAGATTATTGGATAATGACATAAGAGCATAAACAGCATCATCAACCCCATTTGAATAAATGCTTTTCATAATCGCTCCCTGCAAATTAACAGGCTTTGCAATTACTTCCTGTACAAGGTTAAGCACATGTGAAGCATAGTCGAATAAACAGCCCCCGCCTTCTTCAGGTTTGGAGCGCCAGGAATCTGCTTTACCTTTTACAACAACAGGGCCATAAGCTTCACCCGTAAAATGAACCAGGTCGCCCAATACCTGTGCAGATAATAATCTTTTTAACTCTCTAAACGTACCAATAAAGTGATTATGATACCCTACCTGGTTAACTACTCCGGCTTCTTTTGCCATTTTAACCAGTTCGTTACCATGGGCAGACGTAAGGCTGAAAGGCTTTTCACAAAATACATGCAGTTTTCTTTCAAGTGCGTACTTTACCATTGGATGATGAAGCTTTGTTGGGGTTGCAATAACAATAAAATCAAGCTCCGACTCATCAATCATTTTTTTGAAATCAGTATAGGGCTTAATGTTAGTGTATTTTTTAAATGCATCAAGTATCATAGATGATGTATCGCATGCAGTCACAAGATTTACCTGCGGATGGGCTGCAAATATGGCTGCGTGAGAAAGGCCCATTTTGCCTAATCCTATTATTCCTCCTTTTAGCATAATACTTTATCTCTTTTTTTTAAATGTATTGTTTAGATAGTCTATAATTGCATCACTGATTTTTTCTTCATGAAAGGGATAAGAAACTGCATTAAAAGAAGAAATGTTTTGCAATATGTTCTTCAAATCGCCTTCACCTTGCCATGGCAAAATATAATTATTTACAGAAAAAACATGTAATATCTCCGTTTGATGGTCATCAATATGCTCGTGGTTTTTTTTGAGCCTTGCTATAGCAATTACTTTTTTTCTTTTTTTTAATCCCAACATTATAGAGCCAACTCCTGCCTGGCAAATTATTAGTGATGCTTCTTCATAATGTTTCTGCAATTCTTCCTGGTCAAAGAATGGAACTAATTTCATATACCGTGAATTGTAGTCAGTTTTTCCACTTTGTA
>JABDFW010000117.1:7028-8106 GCA_013286305.1 Bacteroidota bacterium | reverse complement strand
CCGAGGAAGCATGCGGAGTAATGCAAATCAATTCATTGGGTTTAGAATACGCCGGCGGAATTTCATTATCATTTAATTTTAAGCTGTCAATGTTTTGGCCAAAAGCAAATACAGAGGTAATAGTAATACAGGTTAAAAGGAATGTTTTTTTCAGCACAAGTGCGAGTTTAAAGTTGTGTATATTTTATAAAAGCTTTTTAAAGATATAGATTGTTTTGTCAGGTGGGCTTCAATACAAGAAACTATTTTTCGCTCTATGTGCCCCTATGTTCCCTTCAATGCCTATGTGGTTAAAATGATCCATGAACTAATCTCCCCCAAACTCCGTACTTTAGAACCCGCAAAAAACTACTATGTCAACATTAGCATTTGGGAAAGTTACCCACTACATAAACGGGCAATGGACAGCCTCAAACGGCGGGAGGTGTATTGATGTGCAATCGCCGCTGGATGGCTCGGTAATAGCCACGGTGGCTATGGGCACGGCTGCGCAATTAGATGAGGCTGTTAAAGCTGCGCACGAAGCATTTACGCATTGGAGCAAAGCGCCCATAAAGGAAAGGGTGCAGGTGTTCTTTAAATACAAACAGTTGCTGGAAAGGGATATGGATGCGCTGTCGAAGCTTATTCAAACAGAGAACGGCAAAACATACGATGAGGCCAAGGCAGAGATAGAGAAAGCGATTGAGCTTACTGAGTTTGCCTGCAGCCTGCCTCAATTGGTACAGGGCGAGGTGATGGAAGTAAGCAAAGGTGTGGAGTGCCGCACCGAGAAAGTGCCGATAGGCGTGGTGGCAAGTATAGTGCCGTTTAATTTTCCAGCAATGGTGCCCAACTGGACAATACCGAATGCCATTGCGCTGGGCAACGCCATGATCATAAAACCAAGCGAACTGGTGCCGCTTACCATGGTGCGCATTGCAGTGTTGCTAAAAGAAGCGGGCTTGCCCGATGGCGTGTTTAATATAATAAACGGTGACCGGGAAATAGTGGAGGCCATTTGTGATAACCCCGGTATAGAGGCTGTGTCGTTTGTGGGTAGCACTAAAGTGGCAAAGATCGTGTATAGCCGGAGCAC
>JABDFW010000117.1:0-7018 GCA_013286305.1 Bacteroidota bacterium | reverse complement strand
AAACGCTGTCTTGCATTGGGTGGCGCAAAAAATCATTTACTCGTTATGCCCGATGCAAACCCTGCTATGACGGCAAGCAATATTACAGCAAGCATGAGCGGTTGCGCCGGGCAGCGCTGTATGGCGGCATCGGCAATGGTAGCGGTGGGCAGCGTTGACCACATTATTCAAAAATTATGTGAAGATGCAGGTAAAATTGTGCCGGGTAAAAACCTTGGTGCAGTTATAAGCAAACAGGCGAAGGAGCGCATTGAAAAATATATAACAGAAGCTGAGCAACAGGGAGCGAAAATTCTTTTAGACGGCCGCCATGCAACCGTTGAGGGCAAAGAAGGTGGTTATTATGTTGGCCCAACGCTGATTGATCATGTAACCCCGGATATGGCTGTGGCAAAAGAAGAGATATTCGGGCCGGTACTTGCTATTATGCGCAGCAACACGGTTGATGAAGCCATAGCCATTGAAAATGCGAACCCTTATGGCAATGCGGCATCGGTATTTACACAAAGTGGTGCAGTTGCGCGTTATGTGGCAGAGAAGGCCAGTGCCGGTATGATTGGCGTAAACATTGGCGTGCCTGTACCACGGGAACCTTTTTCGTTTGGCGGATGGAATGAATCGCGTTTTGGGGTTGGTGATATTACGGGTAAAAGTTCCATAGAGTTTTGGACGAAACTAAAAAAGACCACCATAAAGTGGAACCCCGAAGCAGGGGTTAACTGGACGTCGTAACGCCCTCACCCCCTGCCCCTCTCCACAGGTGGAGAGGGGGTAAGCAACAGCAGCCTGGCTGCAAATATTTACCCGGCCATTGTTGTAAATGTTTTACCGTTGCCCATTTGTTGGTTTGCATATTTAAAGTATATATCATATTATTGTGATACGCGAATAAATTAAAACAACCCGGCATCATATTGAAAACGACCCCCGTTGATAAAGAAATAATTAAAACAGACATCCGGCAAAGTAATATAAGGCGCACCGTATATATAACCACCGGCGCTGTTTGTATAAATATTTTTATACTGCTGCAATTTTTATATAATGTAAATTCAGCAACAGGTATTACTATACAGTGGCGTCACTCTATAATACTGCTGCATACTGTTTTTATCATTATCAACCCGGCCCTATGCCTTATTGCCTGGTATATAAACCTTACAAAACAATTTTATACAAGGTTAGCCAGTTTCTTAATAATCGCGGTATTTATTGCTATGCCGCTATGGGGCACCATCGCCTCAATTTTAGACCAACAGGTAACAATATCTATCGTTGCATTTTTTCTTGGCAGCGCTGTTTGTGCTATGGCATTATTAATAAGGCCTGTGTTGGCTTTACTGTTCTACAGCCTGGTGTACCTTGTATTTTATTTTGGTATCGCCGTAACACAAACCGATGCAGCGATGATCCTTTCAAACAGGGTGAATGGTTTTGGCGCTATCGCTATTTGCTGCGGCTTATCTGCACTTTTATGGCGGGGCAACCTAACCAGGTATCGTCAAAACAGGTTAATAGAAGAACAGAAAAAAGATATACAGGCTAATTATGAAAAATTACTCATTTCCTCACACGAACTTGGCAAGGCAAACGCTACAAAAGACAAATTCTTCTCTATTATAGCACACGACCTGCGCGGGCCTGTTACCTCTACATTGGCACTGGCGCAGCTTTTAACTGAAAAATACAAGGACAGCGAACAGGACGAAATGATACAGATGCTGCAAAGCAGTTTGAGCAACACATCAAAGCTGCTGGAGAATTTGCTGGTATGGTCGAGAAGCCAAACAGACGAAATAGCGTTTGAGCCGGTTTCTTTAAACGTTCACAAGGCCATAAATACAACTATTGAATTTTTGAAAGTAGTGGCCTCTGAAAAAAATATTTGCATCTGCAATGATATGCCTGAAGATGTATATGTGCTGGCTGATGAGGAAATGATGCTAACCATTTTGCGCAACCTGCTTTCTAATGCCATAAAATTTACAAACGATAACGGAAGGGTTGCCATTACAGGGCTTGTAACCGATGATCACAAGGTGCAAATAAGCATGCAGGATAACGGCGTTGGGATGGCTGATGATGTTTTAAAAAGCCTGTTTGCGATTGATAAAAAAATAACATCTGCTGGCACAAAAAATGAAAAAGGTACCGGGCTGGGATTGATATTATGTAAAGAGTTTATAGAAAAGCATAATGGCGGCATTTGGGTAGTAAGCATATTAGGTAAAGGCAGTTGCTTTACCATTGAATTGCCTATGGCGTAGGGCGCAAATAAAATATACATCTCCAAATCAATCTACCTTCTTACTTTTCCCTTCCACATACGTCGTAAATGTTGTTCCATCCTGCGATATTTCAAATTTGGTGTTCACACTTCCGTCATCAAGCAAAGAATAGGTAAGCCTGAACACTGGCACATTCGCGATCTTATCACTCGTCATTACTATGGAATTGCCTGTATAAGAAATGGAATAATTAATAGTATGCCCTTCATTATCAAAATAAATAGCTTTTGAAGGCGCACCGGAATAATCAGGGTATATGATCATCAGGTCGTCGTGAATAATTTCCGGCTTATTAGCGGTGGCAGGATATTCGGAATGGCTTTTACGAACCAGTATCTTTTCGCTCAAATCGGGTTTAAAAGAAAATGTGCCGCTTCCCTGTCCTGGTTTACCATCACCTTCTCCATGCCATTCTCCCATCAGCCATTTCCATTTATCCCATCCCGTACTTTGTTGTGCAAATGCTGCCGTTGAAAGCAATAAAATAAAAACTGCAATAAGGCCCAGCTTCATGTTCGTTGATTTATAGTTAGAATAACTATTTCCTTTGCGGCTGCAAAATACAAATCATTTTAATAGTAAGCAGCTATTAGCAACATGGCTGTATTGATAAATTTAATAAACAACTTCATTTAATCTTAACATCAAAACCCTGCTCATTTTTTTCTTTTGTTACAAACTCATTATTTTATATAATAATTTCGGGGTTTAAATTAACAACTATGAAATACAACATTTTAGGCAATACCGGGCTTAAGGTTTCTGAATTATGCCTTGGCACTATGACGTTTGGAGGCAAAGGTTACTGGACAGCCATCGGCAAACTTGACCAGGAGCCGGTTGATGAGCTGGTGAAGCGCTCAGTAGATGCGGGTATTAATTTTATTGATACAGCCAACGTATATTCAGAAGGCCTTGCGGAGAAAAGAACAGGTACGGCAATTAAAAATCTTGGTTTAAAACGCGACGATCTTGTTATTGCAACTAAAGTACGCGGGCAAATGGGGGAGGGGCCTAACAACTCAGGCCTAACCCGTAAGCATATAATGGAACAGGCCGAAGAAAGCCTTAAGCGACTGCAGATAGATTATATTGACCTCTATCAAATACATGGCTTTGACCCGATAACCCCGCTTGAAGAAACGCTGCGCGCGCTGGATGATCTTGTTCGCAGTGGTAAAGTGCGTTATATAGGTTGTAGCAACCTTGCTGCCTGGCAAATAATGAAATCGGTGGGCTACTCAGAACAAAAAGACCTTGCAAAGTTTGTATCGTTGCAGGCTTATTATACCATTGCCGGCCGCGACCTTGAACGCGAATTGGCCCCATTATTAAAAGACCAAAAAATTGGGCTGATGGTATGGAGCCCTTTGGCGGGCGGTTTGCTTAGTGGCAAATATACCCGCGAAAACCAGGCGCCTGAAGATGCACGCCGTGCTAATTTTGATTTTCCCCCCGTTAACAAAGACAAAGCCTTTGATATTATAGACGTGATGAAGCCGATAGCCGAATCAAAAGGCATTTCCGTTGCACAGCTTGCCCTTGCGTGGTTGCTGCACCAGCCCGTTGTAACAAGCGTAATTATTGGCGCAAAGAAAATGGAACAACTGGAAGATAACCTCAGATCAATTGATGTAAAGCTTACTGAAGAAGAGCTTGGAAAACTGGATGAGGTAAGCATGTTACCCGCTGAATACCCCGGCTGGATGATAGAGCGGCAGGGGCGGGATAGAAAATAAAAGTATGGTTACCTGGGCCCCGGGATAAGAAATTATGTTCATTAAGTTGCAGCGGAACCTGAATATTGGCAGAAAAAAATACAACCAGATAATAGCATGCGGGCCGCCTGATGCGGGGATACATGTTTATCGCTCTGCAAGAGCGGCGTGTTTATAGAAAATAAATATATTTATGGTGAATACGGCTCCGTAGGTGCCGCGTAAAATTGAGATTTGTTAATAGTAATAATAGAACCAATTCCAAGAGGTTGGGTGAGGTTTTTTACGTGGCTCCTCCGGAGCCCAAACCTCTTTATCTTCAATCTTGCTATAAACACGTTGCCCCCGATGGGGCAGAAGACACAAATTATTGCAAGATGCCCATTTATCGCTCTGTAAGAGCGGCGTGTTTATAGAAAATAAATATATTTATGGTGAATACGGCTCCGTAGGTGCCGCGTAAATAAAATACATGAGTAACACATATTCACAAATCTATTTGCAATTTGTTTTCGCAGTTGAGGGGCGGCAAAGCCTTATACCCAAAAAGCACAAGGAAGAACTCCATAAATATATCACTTCCCTGGTTCAAATACGTAAGGCAAAGATGCTAGCCGTACATTGTATGCCGGATCACACCCATTTGTTTGTTGGATTTAAGCCTTCGATACTCATATCAGATTTTGTAAAGCAAATCAAGGTTGAGAGCAATGAATTTATTACCGGTAAAAAATGGGTACGCGGCAAATTCGCATGGCAGGAAGGCTATGGAGTGTTTTCTTACGGACATTCTCAAATTACCCGTGTGTGCAACTATATAAAAAACCAGGAAATACATCATGCGAAGAAAACGTTTAAGCAGGAATATCATGAGTTTTTGGAAAAATTTGCTATTGACTATGAAGAGCAATACCTGTTTGAATTTATTGAGTGAGGTTTTTACGTGGCTCCTACGGAGCCCAAACCTCTTTGTCTTCAATCCTACTATAAACACGTTGCCCCGATGGGGCAGAAGACACAAATTATTGCAAACAACATGCCATTTATCGCTCTGTAAGAGCGGCGTGTTTATAGAAAATAAATATATTTATGGTGAATCCGGCTCCGTAGGAGCCGCGTAAAATTGAGATTTGTTATAGTAATAATAGAACCAATTCCAATAGGCAAAGTGAGGTTTTTTACGTGGCTCCTACGGAGCCAAAACCTCTTTGTATTCAATCTTACTATAAACACATCGCCCCGATGGGGCAAAAGACACAAGAATATGTGTCTTGTCCTGTAAGCACAATGTCTATATTCTTATCCCGAAATCACGTTATCTAACCGGCAGGTTTGTTTGCAATTTTGCCAATACTAACAAACAGCACTGAAAATATTACGAATACGAATGTAACAGCCAAACAGTTTAGTAACACCCGGTGTAAACCAAGAATAGCTACATCAACAAACGGGTAAGGGTAAAACCCGGATACAGCACCCCTTATTAAAATAAAAATCGCATATACCAAAGGGTATATTAGCCAGGGCAGAATGTTTTTCCATTTCAGGGTGGTTTTGGCAACAAATAATATCCAAAACAGTAAAAACAATGCGGGTATAATAGTGTGCAGCAGCTCGTCAACAATTTTTTGTAACCCTTCGGGCATCCATAAAATGCGCAATATGGTATTATATACAACGCCCACAACCAGGATATAAATAGTAACTGCGGTTAGCGTTGTTGGGCGGGAAAAAAAATTACGCAGGCGGGAATGTGGCTTTAGTAAAAGCGCTGAGCAACAAAGAGCAACAATAATATTTGTAAGCAATGTAAAATAGCTAAAGTACCTTATAATTATTTCAGTTACCGGCGCTGCTTTACTGTTTATATTAATCCAAAACTGGCAAACCAATGCAAACCAACCCAACACTGTTAAAATAACTAAATAGGTTTGTATTGCTTTAGTGCGCTGTTGCATATAGTTTTGATTTTAGCCAAAGGTTATTGTGCAACATTATCATTCAATGAATGTACAAACATATTTTTTAACTACGATGTTACAAAACAGGTGGCGCGGGACAACGCAAACGCATTGTAAATATTAGCAGGCCGTTTTGGGCTTTTATGTGCCGTTAGGTACATTTTGTAGGTAGAACAATTATGAAACGCGCACCAAGCGTTCCTATCGGAACGCCTCGTGCTTACTTTATTCCATCTGGCTACCCACAAAATGTCCCTAACGGGACATGCAACATAATTTTTAATTTTTCTAAAATTTATACTGCGTTTGCCCTGGCGGTGCTCCTGTATTAGTATTTAAATATATTTTGCTGGTAAATTGCCAGCATGATTACAAATAATACAAGGGTTGTATAGATAAGATAATTGAGCCAATTGTTGTACTGCATGTATTTCAGCCTTTTTTTATTCCTGTCGTGCATCCTCTCGGCTTTGCCATAGATCCTGAAAAAGCTTATTATAATAGATGGAAGATCAAACCCTTTTTTGTTTATAACCATGATTATTTTAATGATAATGGCCAACCCCGATGCTACATATAATAATAGCATTATTTCATGAATTAATATAATAAGTTGGTCCATGCATGGTTATTTAAGGTTTGTGGCAAACATGGCCTTTCAGAAAGGTAACCGGATATTGTATTCATCAGTACAGGGTAAAAGTAATGCTTTTTGGTAATTGTTAATGTTATTGATTACAAATTATTCAATCCTGTATTTTATAATTTTTGCGGGCACCCCTCCCACTATTGCATAGGGAGGTACATCTTTTGTAACAACTGCATTTGACCCTACTATTGCGCCTTTTCCAATAACTACGCCCTTTGTAATAACCGCGCCATGTCCAATCCAAACATCATCTTCAATAGTAATCGCGCCCGTTCTTATCCCCTGTTGATTCATAGGCACCTTAGTATTGCTAAACTCATGATCAGTGTCTCTTAAGCTAACACAATCTGCAATCATTACATTATTGCCGATACTTATTTTCTCATTAACACCGATTACATT
>JABDFW010000116.1:8423-8528 GCA_013286305.1 Bacteroidota bacterium | reverse complement strand
GCCTCGACAGGCACCTGGAAAATATTGGAAGCCGCCCCGCACTAAGCGGGCCATAAACAATATAGCTGTGCCCGGTTATCCAGCCGATATCAGCTGTACAGAAAA
>JABDFW010000116.1:0-8413 GCA_013286305.1 Bacteroidota bacterium | reverse complement strand
GAAGCCGCCCCGCCATTATTTGGGAGCCCAACGACCCGGAAGAACACCACCGCATAATTACCTACAAAGATCTGTACTACAAAGTTTGCTAGTTTGCCAACGTATTAAAAAATAATGGCGTTAAAAAAGGCGACCGTGTTTGTGTTTATATGGGCATGATACCCGAGCTTGCCATCGCAGTACTGGCATGTGCAAGAATAGGCGCCATACACTCTGTTGTTTTTGGAGGGTTTAGCGCGCAAAGCATTGCTGACCGTTTATACGATGCACAGGCTGAGTATATAATAACCTGCGACGGGGCGTTTCGCGGTGCTAAAGATATTCCGCTGAAAAGTGTGATAGATGATGCTCTTATTGGTAACAAAACGGTGAAACGTGTAATTGTTTGCACAAGAACAAGAACGCCCGTTTCAATGATAAAAGGCAGGGATGTTTGGTGGGAGGATGAGATTAAAAAAATTGAAACGCTGGGAATGATTGATTGCCCGGCGGAAGAAATGGATGCAGAAGACCCGCTGTTTATCTTATATACCTCCGGTTCAACAGGCAAACCTAAAGGGGTGGTGCACGCCTGCGCCGGGTATATGATATACACCAACTATACTTTTATAAATGTATTTCAGTACCAGCCGGGCGATATTTTTTTCTGTACAGCTGATATCGGCTGGATAACCGGGCACAGCTATATTGTTTATGGCCCGCTTAGTGCGGGGGCTACAACACTTATGTTTGAAGGCGTGCCAACCTGGCCGGATGCGGGGAGGTTTTGGGATATTATTGATAAATACAACGTGAATATTTTATATACCGCGCCCACAGCTATACGAAGCCTGATGGGCTTTGGTTTAAAGCCTTTGCAGGGCAAAAAGCTTGATTCGCTAAAAGTACTGGGCACAGTAGGCGAGCCTATAAATGAAGAAGCCTGGCATTGGTATGATGAACATATTGGCAAACGGAAATGCCCCATAGTTGATACCTGGTGGCAAACGGAAACCGGCGGCATACTTATATCAAACCTGGCTGGCATAACACCTTCCAAACCAAGCTGGGCCACTTTGCCCATGCCGGGTGTAGAACCTCTTTTAGTGGACGAAAATGGCAAAGAACTAACCGGTGACGGGGAGATTTCCGGCAATTTGTGTATTAAAGCCCCATGGCCTTCAATCATACGAACCACCTATGGAGACCATGAGCGTTGCAAAAAGAATTATTTCAGCACTTACCCAAACCTGTATTTTACGGGCGACGGCGCTTTAAGGGATGAGCATGGCAATTACCGCATAACCGGCCGGGTTGACGATGTATTAAATGTAAGCGGCCACCGCATTGGCACTGCGGAGGTTGAAAATGCCATTAATATGCATGCGGGAGTGGTGGAAAGTGCAGTAGTGGGTTACCCGCATGATATAAAAGGGCAGGGTATTTACGCCTATGTAATTTATAACGGAAGCCATGGCGACGAGGCATTGAGGAGAAGTGATATTTTGCAAACGGTGTCACGCATCATAGGCCCTATTGCAAAGCCTGACAGAATTCAATTTGTAAGCGGCCTGCCTAAAACAAGAAGCGGGAAAATAATGCGCAGGATATTACGTAAGATAGCGGAAGGGGAAACAGATAACCTGGGCGATACCTCTACGCTGTTGGATCCAGGGGTAGTGGAAGAAATAAAGAACGGCAAGCTGTAAAGGAGATGACAGTTGAAAGATGACAGTTGACAGGAAGAAAGTCCAGGGAGAAAGTCAAAAAGTCCGAAGCTTCGGATATTGGTTATTAGGTCATGTGGTGCTATGATGTATGGAATGAGGAGTGATGAAAAGTTACTCATATATAAACCGGGCAATCATTTTCTTTAAAACCATTGCAGCAGGTACACCTTTTTTGGCCTTTATACTGCTAAGCGCATTCCTCAAGCCGCAATCGGAGGAAACGTTGCAAAGTGCGGCCCCATTCCCTATTGGAGCTGCCGTTAACCCATTTTTACTGCAAACAGATAGTGCTTACAGGCGGGTTGTTGAAACTGAATTTAATAGTATAACATCAGAAAACGTATTAAAATGGGCAGCCGTTCATCCTGCTGAAAATAAGTTCGATTTTAGCAAAGGCGACACACTGGCCGAATTTGCTTTATCGCATCACATAAGGTTTCATGGCCATAATCTTTGCTGGTACCAATACAATCCAAAATGGCTGAGCAGTTTTAAGGGAGATTCTGCAGCGTGGGAACGTTTATTTAAAACGCATATACAAACGGTCGTATCACATTATAAAGGAAAAGTTGCTTCATGGGATGTTGTCAACGAAGCTTTTCATAACGATGGTACGCTCCGGTCTGAAAAAAATACTCCGGATAATAAACCCGACGATGGGTGTATTTGGGCGAGAAATTTAGGCATAGATTATATTGCACGTGCTTTTCAATATGCGCATGAGGCAGACCCGGATGCATTGTTATTTTATAATGATTACGACCAGGAGATCTATCCCGGTAAGCTAAGGTCTATTATCAATATGGTGAACTATTTTAAGAAACGCGGCGTGCCCATTAACGGCATTGGCATACAGATGCATATTAATATACTAACCCCAAAAGACGGCATAACCAATGCCATAAAACAATTAGCCAATACCGGTTTAAAGATACATATAGCAGAGTTAGATATTAGTGTTAACCCCCGTAACGACCCCAACATTATATACAGCGATAGCCTGCAAAATTTACAGAGCAGCCTTTTTGCCTTTGTGGTGCAACAATATAAATTACTTGTGCCTAAAGAGCAACAATATGGTATTACCACATGGAATGTGGGGGATGCAGATAGCTGGATAAGGCCAACTTACAAAAAAAAGGATTGGCCATTATTATTTGACGACAGCTACGCAAAAAAGCCGGTTTATTATGCGTTTATTAATGCCCTGAAAAATTAATATTTTTCAAAACGCTGCTTAGTATTTTCCCTTTACAAATCACTTAACATAAACCCTTGTTAAAGCAATGTTTTTATATTTTTTTTAAGAAGAAACTTTCTTACTTGCTATACCAATTAAATCAACACCTTCACATGAAAAATATTTACACTCCCGGCCGTTGCCTAACCTTATTGTGTGCCCAATTCGCCTCCACAAGTTGAAGATTTAGCCAGCTTTAATAATACCCAAATTTATTAATATTTCCGTACCCCGGATTTATTAAAATAATACCGCTATGCGCGTTATTATTCAGTTTCAACCCTTACACCTTAGGAGCACCCCGCATTTGCGGGGCGCTTTGTTTTCAGCCTAAACTAAAAAATCACTCACCGATAAATCATATAAGAGGTTTAAACTTTATTGTATTTAACAAGTCATTATACCAAAACCAACAGGCGTGCTTACAAAACAGGCAAAAAATCAGCATTTATTATGGCGGTGCGGTTTTGGCATAGCTGCAAATGAAATTATACCATCCAATAGTGCCAACACAAAAGAACTGTATAGTGAGATAGAAAACAGATCTTCAAAGGAACCCGAATACTTTGATGTTGCCTCAAATGAGTTTAAAGATATTTTCTCTGGTATTAAAAGCGTAGCGGATATTCAGGATATACAAAAAAATATTTCTGCAGACCAGAAAAAACAAATACGTATTCAAAGCCAGGAGGATCTTAAAAGCCTTACTCTCGCCTGGCTGGATAATATGGTGAACAGCGATGCTCAGTTAAGGGAAAAAATGTCATTATTCTGGCATGGCCATTTTGCTTGCAGGGTAATTAATATTTATTACCAGCAGTTATTATTGCAGGATGTACGCAAAAACGCATTGGGTAATTTCGGAGAGTTGCTAAAAGCAGTTAGCAAAAGCGCTTCAATGCTGCAATTTTTAAATAACCAGCAAAACCACAAACAACACCCCAACGAAAACTTCGCCCGCGAAGTGATGGAACTTTTTACTCTTGGCCGTGGCAATTATACTGAGCAGGATGTTAAAGAAGCAGCGCGAGCCTTTACCGGCTGGGGGTTTACCATAAACGGCGAATTTATATTCCGTCCATTTTTTCATGACAATGGCAGGAAAACATTTCTTGGCAAAAAAGGCAATTTTGATGGAGAAGATATATTGAACATACTGCTGCAACAAAAGCAAACGGCATTCTTCATCACTAAAAAAATATACAAATATTTTGTAAATGAACAAGTTGATGACACCCATGTACAATGGTTAGCCGGCCGTTTTTACCAAAGCAATTATGATATTAAAGGGTTAATGAAAGATATTTTTACAGCAGATTGGTTTTATGATGAAAAGAATGTCGCCCAAAAAATAAAATCGCCGGTTGAATTGCTGGTTGGTATAAGAAGGCTGCTACCCATGCAGATAGAAAATGCACAGATACAAATATTGTTTCAGCGTGTGCTTGGGCAGCTGTTATTTTATCCGCCAAATGTTGCCGGGTGGCCCGGTGGAAGATCCTGGATTGACAGTTCCTCACTTATGGTGCGTTTGCGCATACCGCAGCTTATTACCGACAACAGCGATTTTTCTATCAAGCCCAAAGCTGATGATGACCAGCAGATGGGTATGAAAGAAAATCTTGAAAAGATAAAACCCAATAACAAAGGAGCATTCCAGATAAATGCAGCTATTGATTGGAATAAATATTTTACAGCTTTTAACCAGGTTCCAAAAGATGAATTGTATAACAGTATTGAATCGGTAGTGCTACAAACAAAACGGGGCTCTGTAAACAAAACAGCAGTTATGGGCATGATAAATAATTCTTCCAGGGAAGAATATATTAAAACCACTACCATAGCATTAATGAGCACGCCGGAATACCAGTTGTGTTGAAAAATTGCTGAATTTGAGATTTGGTGATTTTGAGATTTAGTTAATAAACTAATCACATCAATCACTAAATACCGAAATCACAAAATCAGAAATACGAGATTATGTTAATTAAACGCAGGGAATTTTTGCAAGTTGGCTCGCTGGCAACAGCAAGTATGATGCTGCCAAAATTTTTGAAGGCATTTGAAAAAAAACCTTTTGGTTTCGTGCCGGATGACAACAAGGTGGTTGTTGTACTGCAACTAAGCGGTGGCAACGACGGGCTTAATACGGTTATCCCGTTTAAGAACGACATATACTACAAATCCCGCCCAAAAATTGGCATAAAGCAGGATAAAGTTGTGTCTTTAACAGACGAAGCAGCCTTACACCCTGCTCTCACCGGGTTTAAGGCGCTGTACGATGACGGGAGCCTGGGCATATTAAACAGCGTGGGTTATCCCAACCCCGACAGGAGCCATTTTAGAAGTATGGATATTTGGCAAACCGGCACACCCAGCACAGAAGTATTGCAAACCGGCTGGATAGGCCGCTACCTTGATGCACAATGTAACGGCTGCGGTAAACCCACACAGGCAATGGAAATGGACGATGTGCTAAGCCTTGCTTTGAAGGGTGACAATGAAAAAGGCATTGCTGTAAAAGACCCCGGGCGGTTGTACAATACCAGCCATGAAAAATATTTTAAAGACCTGCTTGGTAATCATTCGCAAACAGGGCACGATGACCAGCCGGTTGATTATTTATATAAAACAATGGCTGAAACTTTAAGCAGCGCTGATTATATTTTTCAGCAGAGCAAACTACACCCCACTTCGGCTACTTACCCTGCAACCCAATTGGGAAATAATCTTAAAACGATTGCCTCCCTTATTTTTTCCGACATCAACACAAAAGTTTATTATGTAAGCCTTGGCAGTTTTGACACCCATGTTAACCAGGAAGCCCAGCAGCAAAGGCTTTTCACCGAAATGAATGATGCCGTTGCTGCCTTTGTAAAAGACCTGAAAGCAAATAACCGTTTTAATGACACATTGCTATTTACGTTCAGCGAGTTTGGAAGAAGGGTATCGCAAAACGCCAGCGGCGGCACAGACCACGGCACTGCAAACAATATGTTTCTAATTGGCGGTGGCCTTAAGCAAAAGGGGTTGATAAATACACTGCCGGACTTGACTAACCTTGATGAAGGTGACCTGAAATACAAAATAGATTTTAAAGATATGTATGCTACAGTACTGCATAATTGGCTGCAGGCAGATGATAAAAAAATCCTCGGGGCATCATATGATTATCTAAACTTTATATAACCTATAGAAAACAACCACATAAAAGTCCTCCCGCAAAGAGGACTTTTTGTTTTCTTTGTATCAAAGTAATTGGTGAACAACAGCAAGACAATACAAAAATATAGCATAGTACATATAATAGACAGACTGCATACCGGCGGCGCCGAGCGCGTATTGGTTACTCTTGCAAATATTTTTTTTGAGCATGGGCACAAGGTTAAAGTGGTAACTATTGCAGAAAAAGGGCCATTGGCTGCACAACTGCTTCCGGGGATACAACAGGTTAACCTTGGCAGAAAATTTAAGTTCAATCCCCTTACCATGCGCGGCCTCATTAAAGAAACAGTGGGCTTTGATGTTGTGCATGTGCATTCATTCTTCAACCTAGGGTATCTATGGCTGGCAAAAACGCTTTTTGGGCTTAATAAGCCGCTGTTTTATCATGAACATTTTGGTTTCAGGGCACGGACGCAGCCCACATTTTGGCAAAAATATATTCTTCCTAAAACAATATTTATTGCAACTACATCAGAAATAAATACATGGGCAACCACGCAATTACATATACCGCAAAACAGGGTGTTTACGTTACCAAATATTGTGTTGAAAGAACGAATTGAACAGGTGCGAAGTAAAAAAACAGGCTTGGCTCAGCTTGTTTTGGTATCAAACATTAGAAGAGAAAAAAATATTGAATTTGCCATTACATTATTGCAGCAATTAAACATGCCCGATGCCCTCTACGAACTCACTATAATTGGTAAACAGTACGATAAGGTATATTTTAACCACCTGCAACAATTGGTTAAAGAAACAGGCACCGGTAACTCGGTATCTTTTATACATGACGCAAACAATGTGCAGCAATTACTACAAAATTTTGACATTGGCCTGCATACCTCTCCTTCTGAATCGGGGCCGCTTGCCATTATTGAATACCTTGCACAGGGCCTGCCCTTTATAGCTTACAATACTGGAGAGGTAATAACACCAATAAAAGCTGAGCTACTCAATTGCATCGCATTCGCTTTTGATACAAATGAATGGATAAGCAAAATACACCAGTTGCAGTCTGCAGATCAACCTGCTCTAAAACAGCAACTGGAGTTGATATTTAATAAGCACTTTTCGGCAGAAGCCTATTATCAGCAGTGCATAGCTATTTACCAAAAGGGATTAGTTAGGTAACTATCTAAGCAACAGCGGCATCATCTAAATTCTCGTGCATCATTCTTTTCAACTTTTTGCTTAGCAGGAAAAGGAGAACAGCGGCGGTAACAGCCATCACTACAAACAACAAAAAAAAGTCGTAAAGGTTATTGATGTGATACCCAAGGAAAGTTTTGAATTCGTAAGGTATTCCCAGTTTGCTAAGTTGAGCAGCAGTGGCAGGGTCTGGTGGTGTTTTTGACGCTAAGATGGGCGCAAGGTCAATACCGGCATCTTTGGCATTTTTTATTTCTTGTGCACCGGGCGGATATACAGCGCTTAAGACACCGGCCAGTTTATTGCCAAAAGCATTAGCTGTAAACCACACAGCCATAAGGAGGGAAGAGTATTTAAGAGGAGATAACTTATTTACCAGCGACATGCCAATCGGCGATAAACAAAGTTCACCCATGGTATGTAAGGCATACATGCCGGTTAACCATATCATACTCACCTTAACACCAGGTAATACATTATCCACACCCCGCGATATCCATAAATAACCCACGCCCAGCATAAACAAGCCTATGGCTGTTTTTTTAATGGAAGATGGCTGCCGTTTGCCAAGCATTAGCCACAGCCATGCAAAAAACGGAGCGAATAATACCACGAAAGCAGAATTAAGTGATTGAAACCAACTGGCCGGTATCTCATCCATCCCCACAATTTTTTTACCGGTATAAAACAGGTAAATATTGCATGCTATAATGGCAACGCCAAACAAAAGCAACAGGCCATGCACGGTAATCCTCAACTCTTTATCGTATGCTGAAGCAAGATTTTTAGCTGCCTTTTTATACAGCACTACAATATAGTAAACAAGTAATGCAGATATGGTAGCAATTATCCAAACAGGTATTTTAAACCAGGGGGTTTGCCGGTTTGTTTGGTCTTTGGCAAAAAAAGTGAGCGATGCGCCCGCCTGCTCAAAAGCGCCCCAGAAAAATATTACAAAAAAGCAGATAACAAATATCACGATCACTTTATCCTTCTCAATCTTGGTAAGGGTTTTATCTAAAAAAATAATGGTGGGTATTGCTACGATGCATGCTGTTAGCAGGTAGAAAAGAAAATTGATGCGGGTATC
>JABDFW010000115.1 GCA_013286305.1 Bacteroidota bacterium | reverse complement strand
ATTTATGCCGGGGAGGGATTTAAAGTCATCCGCGGTTGCAGTATTTATATTAATGGCTTTGTAAGCTTTAGATTTATTTTCTGTTTGATCAGCCACAGGTGTTTTATCCGGTGTTGAATTATTATTTAGAGCAGATAATTGTTTTTCAGATGATCCTATTCTTACATAAGGCAGTATTGGGTCAACACTCTTTTTTCGTATTCGTGGTACCTTTTTTATATCTGCCGGTTGTTTGAACCCGCCTGCAGTTTGCCGGTAGCTCAAAATATTCTGGATGGTTTTATCTTTAAACCCCAATCGTTTCCATCCGGCCGCATCTAAGGTATTAGGGTCAAAATAAAAAAGCTTTGCTGGGGTACTTGTTTTATATAAAGGCCTGGCCCGGGCAATAAAAGAAGAATCAGCTGCGCCGCTACTGTCAGTAATATTTGATTTAGTATGGTTCTTTAAAGCGAGGTAATCTAATTGCTTTTGTACAGTGCTGTCAATAACAGGTTTGGTAAAAGAAGGCGTATAAAAATAGGACGTGCCTATAAATACTGCCATAATAGCAAGCAATGCAAACACCGCAATTCTTTCCTTTTTAGAAAAATTAAAGTATTCTTTCCATACACCTTTAGGCATAGGGTTTAATTTGAATAAAAAATTTTATATAGTTACCTGTAAACCGTCGTATGCCAGCTTTATGCCTTCTGGCAGTGAACTTTCCACCTCACTATGCCTGCCCAACTGGTGGCTTATATGTGTAAAATAAGTTTCGGGCACTTTCAACTCTTTTGCTAATGCTATCGCCTGGTTAAGGGTAAAATGCGATATATGATCTTCAACCCTTAGTGCATTCAGCACCATTACCTTAGAGCCTCTTATTTTTTCTTTCTCATGTTCATCCACCCTGTTTGCGTCGGTAATATAGGTAAAATCTCCAAAACGATAGGCATAAACGGGCATTTTATGATGCCATACTGTAATAGGCAGCACGGGGATATCGCCAATTACAAAAGGAGTATCATCAATGGTAACCAGGTTGATATCGGGAACACCCGGGTAGCGGAAATCAGAAAATACATAAGCAAACTCTCTCTTTAACGCTTCTTCAGTAAGTGAGTTGGCATACACATCAATCGCCTTCTTCGCAAAAAAATTGTAGGCACGCACATCGTCCAGCCCGGCCGTATGGTCTTTATGCGGATGGGTAAAAAGCACCGCATCAAGTTGTTTGTTATTTATACGCAACATCTGCTGCCTGAAATCGGGCGTGGTATCCACTACAATGGCGGTGGTGGCTGACTTGACAAGAATGCTGCTTCGCAACCGCTTATCTTTTTCATCAGGGGACGTGCAAACATAACAGCCGCAGGCTATCATGGGTACGCCAGTGCTGGTGCCTGAGCCCAAGAATGTTATGGTAAGTTGCGGATAAGCCACAGGCAAATCTAAAGGGTAAAAATTAAAAGGACTGAAAAGACACCTTTTTATTTAAGGAAGAAGATTCACAAAAATGAAACACTCAATAATCAACAACCAATGTTCAGGGAAAGGAAAGAACGTTTGTAAATCTTCGCTGCATTTAAATTGAGTATTGAATGTTGAAAATTGAATGTTTCAACTCTAGGTACTTGTTTACCCTACTGCCACCCATTTCTTCATCACCTCTTCGTACAGCTTCTGGCTTTCGTGAGTAAGTTTGTCAAAGTCAATCGTTAGCTGGGGTATCAACTCCATCAGGGTATTTATCCTTCCCTCCACATCAAGAAATTTGTTCAATACCACAATTTTACGCTGCTCAAGCAGGCACCACCCGCTTGTAAAAGTGCCTCTCTCATACCGGGTCACATAGCCGGATTCCCCTAAAATATCCTCAAGCTTGTCTAATGTGGTTTGCGTATATTTCATCACCTTGCTCCAAACGAGCGTTTGATTTTTACAAAAATACTGCCTTAACTATTAAAAGGCGGTTGTTTTATCCACAATACTATACCCATAAGTAACGGGCGTTTTTTATAATATTGCAGTTAGAGGGCTTTTAAAAACATATTTCATGGAATTAGTTGATAAGCTTGCAGAGCAATACGCTGAAAAATATACGACCAACGACGATGAATTATTGCAAAAAATATATACCGAAACCTTAAACCAGCACCCGCTTGCCCACATGATAAGCGGGGCGGTACTGGGGAAATTTTTATCCATGCTCAGTGAACTTTTTAAGCCGCGGTATGTTTTGGACATCGGCACATTCACCGGTTTTAGCGCCATTTGCCTTGCCAAAGGGCTAAAAAAAGACGGGGAATTGCACACAATTGAGCTTAGAGAGGCTGACGCAGAGAAAAGTAAAGAAAATTTTAAATTGTCAAAATGGAATAACCAAATACATTTGCATATTGGCAATGCCTTACAGGTGATACCATCCCTCCCATATTCCTGGGATATGGTTTTTATTGATGCTGATAAAACCGGGTACATTGAATACTACGAAATGGTGTTGCCGCGTTTAAGAGATGACGGTTTAATTATAGCAGATAATGTTTTGTTTCACGGGCAGGTTTTAGAAAAGGAGATTACGGGGAAAAACGCGCTGGCGGTAGATGCTTTTAACAGGCATGTTGCTGCTGATACGCGCACTGAACAGCTAATACTAACTGTACGGGACGGCCTTATGCTGATTAAAAAAACAAACCAATGAAGAAAATTGCTTTAATCTTATTATTGTTAATAGTTGTTGCTATAACTTTTGCACAAGACGACGCTATTAAACAATACATTGAAACTTACAGGGAAGTAGCTATCAAAGAAATGATGCGCACGGGTGTGCCGGCAGCCATTACACTTGCCCAGGGTATAGTGGAATCTAAAGCCGGGCAGAGCGACCTGGTAAAAGCTTCTAATAACCATTTTGGTATAAAATGCAAGACTGAATGGACAGGGGATAGGGTTTATCATGATGATGACCAAAAGAATGAATGTTTCCGTGTTTATCAAAGTGCTGAAGAATCATTCCGCGACCATTCAGATTTTTTAAAGAACAGGCCTTACTACACCGACCTTTTTTACCTTGACCCCGCCGATTACAAAGCATGGGCAAAAGGGTTAAAAAAAGATGGCTATGCAACAGAACGTAATTATCCCGAGATGTTGTGTAAAATGATTGAGGATTATGGCCTGCAGCAATACAGCCTGCTGGCGCTTGAACGTATTAAGAACGGAGAACAGCCGGAATATGCAAATAATAATACCGATACCAGGAATAATAACGCGCAAACAACTGTACAGGAAACCGGTAAGGGCAGTGCAGTTTTAGTTGCTAATGATAAACCTGCTGAATTAAATAATGAAAAAGATGCATCAAACGGCAATAACGCGGTTGCTGCTGTTAATACAGAAATAAGTTCAACTGCTTATCCCGACGGCGTTTTTACCATAAACGAAACGCATGTTATTTATGCAAAGGCCGGTACATCGTTGCTGGCGCTGGCAAGCAATTACAATATTGGCTACAAAACCTTATTAAATTTTAATGAGCTTGATAAAGCAGATATTTTAGACAGAGATATGCTTATATACCTGGAAAAGAAACCAAAAAAAGGGTGCAGGGACTATCATATTGTTGCATCTGAAGAAACCATAGAAGATATAGCACAGAAGGAAGGTGTACGGCTGGAAAGCCTTTTACAATATAACCTGTTACACAGGGGTTTGCAGCCTGCAGCAGGCCAAAAAATTTATTTGCGTGGTGCCTCCGGCTCAGCACCTAAGCTCCAGAGGGGGCAGATGAGCTAATTGATTTGCTATAATCGCTTATCCTTAACAAACACTTCAATGGCAATAATAAAGGTTCACGATAAATATTTTGAGCCTTATCTTTCCGAAGAAACCATTCAGCATAAAGTAAAAGAACTGGCAGAACTTATTAATAAAGATTATGAAGGCAGACGGCCTTTGTTCATTGCCATCCTCAACGGTTCTTTTATGTTTGCCGCCGACCTTTTTAAGCACCTTAGCTTAGACGTGGAGATAAGTTTTATTAAGCTGGCCTCTTACAAAGGAACAAGATCTACGGGGCATGTAATAACTTCCATTGGGCTTGATACGGATATTACAGGCCGCGATATAATTATAGTAGAAGATATAATTGATACCGGCAAAACACTGCATAATTTCCTTCCCCAACTTATTAACCAGCAACCTGCATCCATAAAAATCGCCATACTGCTGCATAAACCGTCTGCCACCGTTTACCCGGTTGATATTCAATATTGCTGCTTTTCAATCCCCGATAAATTTGTGGTTGGCTATGGCCTGGACTATGACGGGCATGGCCGTAACCTGAAAGAAATATATCAATTAAAGGAAAGGGGACAGTTTTAACACACAATGCGTTGGTTGTTAGCAAAGATGGATTTACATTTAATGTGCAAAAGTGTAACCCTTTTTGAAACAACCAATTTTTATACTGATTTTCTGTACCTGCGTATTAAATGCGTCATCGCAATTTTACCTGCGTGGTATAGTGCATGATGAAAAGGGTAAGGGGTTGTATAATGTTAAGCTTCAACTCTATTCAAAAGGCACTTATCCATACTATACCGGAAACTCCGGCGCTTTTGGTATACCTACATCCATACCGGTTGATACAATAACTCTTCAGTCTGAGGGTTACGAAACACTTAAATGTGCTGTTGATGCCAACAAATTTCAATCGCTTACATTAAAAATGCTGCCTGCTAATGCCAGATTAAACCATTTGCGGCTGATATCTGTTACAAAGGACAAGCAGGATGTAAAGCACGATGAAATATATTACCATGGGGGTGAAAGTTATTCCAGCCTGGTAGAGAATAATTTTGTTGATGCTGAAAAATTCCCCCAAACAGGTTTTGCGGTTAATGTTGACAGGGCATCTTACAGTAATATCAGGAGGTTTTTGAACAATGGCGCAAAAGTGCCCCCGGATGCCGTACGGATAGAAGAAATGCTGAATTATTTCAGTTTCCCCGGTATAAACACAAACACATCCCGCCAGGCATTTATAGGTAAAACCCAGCTTACATCCTGCCCGTGGAATATTAATAATGAGTTGCTTTTTATAAACCTGCAGGCACCTTCGCTGAATTTAGACCAGATACCCCCTACTAATCTCATTTTTTTGATTGATGTTTCCGGGTCAATGGATCAACCCAACAGATTGCCGCTGCTAAAATCAGCTTTTAAATTCCTTGTGAATAACCTGCGGACGCAGGATACTGTTGCAATAGTTGTTTACGGGGGCGCAGTAGGTATTTGGCTGCAACCCACATCAGGTGCAAAAAAAAGGGAGATAAATGATGCAATTGAAAAACTTGAAGCAGATGGTGATACGCCCGGCGAAGCTGCCATTCGCACGGCATACTCCCTTGCTGAAAGGGCATTTAACCATAGCGCCAACAACAGGGTTATTCTTGCTACAGATGGCGACTTTAATGTTGGGCAAACGACAGAAAAAGAGCTGGAAGACCTTATTAGTGATCACAGGCAATCAGGTATTTTTCTAACCTGTATTGGAGTAGGTATGGGCAACTATAAAGACAGTAAACTGGAGGCGCTTGCCAAAAGCGGCAACGGGAATTTTGCTTATATAGACAATTTGCACGAAGCGGAAAAGGTATTGGTAACTGAGTTTACAAAAACATTATACGCCGTTGCTACTGATTGCTATGTAGGGATAACTTTTAACCCGGAAATGGTGAAGCAATACCGGTTAATTGGCTTTGATAATAAAATAGATGCTATACAGGACAGTACCAGCGTACTTGAAGGTGGCGAAGTAGGAACAGGGCATTCGTTAATGGCGGTTTTTGAAATAGAACCAACAGATAAAAATATAGAAGCTGTTACAAATGAAATTAAAGATGATGAAATAGCAACAATAAAACTACAGTATAAATTGCCGGGACAGAGTAATGACGAACTTCAGAAATTTCCAATAAAAAATGATTATATAGATATTTCGGCTGCAGACAGCAGCGTACGCTTTGCTACCGCCTTAGTTATGTTTGGGGAGCTTTTAAAGCAATCTGGTTTCGCAAAAAATTATTCATGGAATGATATAAGTCTCCTGTCAAGGTCAGCAGTAAATATGCACGATTATTCCCAGGCAGAGTTTTTAAATATGGTGGAAAAAGCCAAAAAAATATACACCCCTGGAAAGAAGAAAAAAAAGGATGAAGAGCAATAGAAATTTATTAATGGCTGTTAGCCGGCGGAGGATCATAAACCAAAGCACCCCCTTTGCCAAATAACCGCAAAGCAATTTCTTTTCCCACTCCATCACTTTGCTTAAATATCAGCCGCTGATCACTGATAACAGGCCTGCCGGAAACAGTAACAGAAATAAGTGCCTCGTATTTATCACCCCTTTTATCAAATGTTATATAAGCAGTTGGATTGCCGCCTTGTGCTTCGGTTACCCACTTAATATTGCAGCCTTTTAATTCACTTATAACACTGCGGGTTGCAGCATCGTCCACACCCGAAGTGTTCAGTTGCATTTCCATTTTCAAACCTGAAAAAGGCACCAACTGGGGGTATCCTATAAAAAGCTGGTTACGGAACTGCGCAAGGTTGGTTTTATCCCCATTATCATTATATACCTTACCAAGGGCTTCATATAACCGCGCGACAAATAATTTTTCATGTGCTGTGTCAAGCACAACAGATTCGTTTAAACTTTCCATTTCTTTTTGGGCTTCGCTCTCCTTGCCCGATTGTAATTTAAACTGCGCTTCAAACAGTTTAAAGTACCGCTGAATATTGGCACGTTTATCTGTTTGCTGGTATTGCCCGTATTTCTTTACGAAATAGGAAGAGCTGAAATCTTTTAATAAAAACCATGCTTCATCATACGTTGTGGTTGCTTCGCCGCAGAAGAGATCATATACCGTCCTGTCTCTTTCAGGATTAAAAATAAGCTGATTTATCACCACATATTCAGCCATCATTTTCTCCGTTTTATAGCTGGCCAGTTCATACAGGCTTCCAGGGCTGTGCCACCATCCCTGGTTTAAAAATTTTACCTGGTCTATCTTTTTGTCGGCCAACTGCACCCTCAACAGGTTAATGGTAAAATCGTATTGATTTTGAGTAAGCGTAGTGCCTATATGCAGTTCTTTAAAGTTTGCAGCTTTATTGAGCGCCTCTTCGCAACTGTCTAATTGCCCGTCGTATAAATATGCTCTCGCCAGGGCAATATTGTACCAGCCAAAACCCGGTGTAGAACCACTTTGCGTAATAATGTTTTGCGCCATATTAATTGCAGCCTTAGTACGGCCGCTGTAAACGTATAATTCAGGCACGTAATAATAAGGCTCGCGCAACATACCAGGCAGAAAAGATTTATTTCGATCTCTTTCAAAGTACTCAACAGCATTTGCAAAATTCCCTATCTCGCTTTGCATGCCCCCATAGTTGTTCCAGGATACGCGGCCACCTACAATAAGCTTTTGATAGTAGTATTCGCTGCTGTCATAATTTTTCATATAACAATGCAATAAAGCAAGATAATGGTAGGTTGACATGCGCAGGGTGTTGCTTACATTGGGCCCAAACAACGGTCGCACGGTCTCATCATAATGATCTATCCTGCCAAAATCTTTATAGCAATAAGCCAGGGCTGTTTGTTCATTGTCCGCTACATTATCTTTTAAGAAAGAATACTTTGCCGAAGTGAAAAAACGGTTACGGTGAAACGTCCATGCTTTAATGGTATTAACGCCAATTTCGTCAATCGGAAATTTGTATTTATCATAGCTGTTTGCCACCCACATAACAGAATCCGGCATTTCAATGTTATCATAGCACTCCTTAAGGTTCAGCGTTATTTGGTTGAAATCATTAAAGCGGGCAAAATTTTGGAGATTAAGATTAGCAGGAGTAAAAAGATCTGATAACAGGCTGCCATAATCTTTTTGCATAAGCAAAAAAGCTTTTCGTAATGCAGGTATGGCGTTTTTGTATCCCAAATAATCTGCGCTCCTGTCGGCTTTAAACATGCCTTCATACATATAACCCACATAATAAGCACTGTCAAGGCGGATAAATTCCCTGCTTCTTGGTAATGCATCTTTATCAGTTGGCCTAACGCCAACACGCTTTGCATCAATTTCGTAACGCGCAGCGGCTTTATCCTGGGCAAATACCGAATTAATAATTAATAATGAACAATTAATAATTATAAATACCCTGGCCGGTCTTTTCCAGTCTATCATTCCGGCAATTTTATTTTTAAAAAGTTCAAGCATCCCAATTATTAATTACTAATTATCAATTCTTAATTTTCTTATTTACCAATTTTTAACTTGCTAAGCCTGTCAAGCTCTTTGTCTAAAATCCCCGCGAGCGCCTTTTGTTTTGCTTCTTTATTACGATATATAAGCCGGTGATCAATTACCGCGGGCGTTAAGTGCTGCACATCATCTTCTGTTACAAATGTTCTGCCGTTTACCAGGGCATACGCTTTAAGGCATTTTAAAAAAGTAATGCCACTCCGGGTAGATGCTCCTAAAATAATATCCGGGTGTTTGCGTGTATCACGTACAATATTTTTTACGCCGGCAATGATCTCTTCGTGAATGGAA
>JABDFW010000114.1 GCA_013286305.1 Bacteroidota bacterium | reverse complement strand
CCGTTAGAAGGCAAAGTAAAGTTGCCGGAATTCCTAACCAGTTTAACAGGTTGCGGAATAATGGCAATATCTGAATTATCCGTTTGGCTAAAGGCCAAGTTACAAATAAAGACGCTTAACATTAGCAAGCCTGATCGTTTCATAATGCAGCAGTTTTTTTTGAAAGCAAGTATCTTTAGAAATATATGTTCTCTTCTTCTCTTTTTACTCTTTACTCTCTTAGCTTTATTCATCATCCCCTTTATGGTCAGCCCTTTTTTGCAATTCTGATATTGGCATGGCAATTTCGCGGCCCACCTGTTTTTTGCCACGGTAGGTAACAACCTTAAGCATTACCGCATCTTTAGGCGGCGTTAACGGTTGTGTGTATTTTGGATAAAAATTGTCAGGGAATGAATTATCAAAACTATAATAAGTATCAAGCCCGTCAACTTCATTTGTTAAGGTAATACTCAGCTTGCCATTGGCATCTTTTGTTACGGCAAACGATGGGTCAAACATCGCCCGGGCATATTTAACTTCGGCAGCATCAAAACGGCCAAATTGTTTTTCAACACGGCTTTCAAAATTATCCCAGTTCTTGCTTGCTTTAGGGCTCCAAACACACTCGGCAATGGCTAAGGCACGCGGCCAGGTCATATATTCCAGGTGGCGCATATTAAACATTTGTTCTGTCCAGATATTCGCTTGTCCCCCTTTAATAAATTTAGGATCTACTCCTTCAGGAACAGGTTCAAATTCGTACGTCTTTTTTAAACGTAACGTAGCGTAAACATGGGGCTCAATAATGGGATCGCCCTGCATATAATCAAGGTAAGCAAATGTTGTGGGGCTCATCACCACTTCATGCCCCATTTTAGCAGCCTGTATGCCGCCATCTATACCGCGCCAGCTCATTACGGCCGCATCGGGGGCCAAACCGCCTTCCAGTATCTCGTCCCAGCCAATTACCTTTTTGCCTTTTGATTCTATTATTTTCTCAACCCTTTTTTCAAAATAGCTTTGCACTTCTTCCTGTGTTTTCAACCCCTCCTTTTGCATTAATGCTTTTATGGCATCGCTTTGTTCCCAAAAGTTCTTGGCGCATTCATCACCGCCAATATGTATATATTCAAACGGAAAAAGCTGCGCTACTTCAGTAAAAACCTTATCTAAAAAAGGATACACTTTTTCATTAGCAGGGCAAAGTGTATTGTCAATACGCCCTTTGGGGCCGGGCCAATCCATAAAAGGCTCGCCTGAAATGATGTGGTATTTATCTGCCCCCGCAGTGCAGGAAAGTTCCGGGTAGGCAACAATTGCAGAAAGGCTGTGGCCGGGTATATCTATTTCAGGCATAATATTCACAAACCTGTCTTTTGCATATTGCACCATTTCCCTTATATCATCCTGCGTATAAAAACCACCTTCTGTACGGGGTTCGTCCGGTGTTGGCGGAGAAAATGTTCCAAAGTAGCCTTCTTTATGTACGCGCTTTGTAGCATCGTCCGATGTAAGCCTTGGCAAACTTTTTATCTCTATCCTCCAGCCTTCATCATCTGTTAAATGCATGTGCAGCAGGTTGTATTTATACTTTACCATCTGGTCAATAAAATCTTCTACCTGCTGCTTTGTGTAAAAGTGGCGTGATACATCAAACATTAATCCGCGCCAGCCAAAACGTGGGTAATCAGTTATCTCAACGCAAGGCGCCTGCCATTGTATATGCTGCACCAGGGTATTGCTTTCGATATCCTTTGGCAATAATTGATAAAATGTTTGAAGCCCGTAAAATATGCCCGTCGGTTTATTGGCAGTTACGGTAACCTGTTTTTGCGTAACAACCAAATGGTAACCTTCATCGCCCAGTGTATTGTCAGCCATTTTATTTAGAATAAGGCGTACGGCTACCGGAATACCTTTTGTGGTATTAACGTATGCACGATAACCGGTTGGTACGGTTAAATGCGTAGTTAAACTAGCAATGGTTGCTTCTAATGCGGGGCTGGCATCTGCCTGGATAAGAATATTGGAAGGCAAAATAAAGTAACCTGTATTCTTTACCAGCTTAACCGGCTGTGGAATAATGGCTACATCTGTATTATCATTTTGGCAAAAAGCCACTGAAAAGGTAACAATGCTGATAAACAGGAGGCTAAGTTTTTTCATAATGCAGTCAGTCATTTTTTGGCAGGCAGGTTAATAAATAAATTGGAGGAGGGAAATTAGGGAATTTTGGCGAGTTAGGCGAAGGCAAAGTAAAATGAAACCAGTACTCCGCAAAAACTTAGAAGACGAATTTAATGTTGCCGGGCGAAAGAAATGATCGCGAATTACTTAACCGTCATAGCCAGGCCGCCCACATTTTGTTTAAACACGCTTGCCTGCAAATGGCGGCTGCGCCTATCTCATGCGACCATCACAGGCTCAACTCACAGCCACAGCGCATACCATCGCTCATAAGCCCCCGATGCGCTTCGCTAAGACGCTATGTATATCATACAATTGAATTTCAATAGATTTCCTGCCTATTTGTTAAAGCAAATAAAAATTCCAAAAATAGCTACATAAAAATTTGTTCGTACGAAAAATTTCCTACCTTTAGCTCATGAAGGAAAAAAACGAGCCTGTTAAAAAAATGGAGCCAACAAAATCTGAATTAGAGATACTGCAGGTTTTGTGGAAACATGGCCCTTCAACCGTGCGTTTTGTGAACGACGAGTTGAATGCACAAAAAAGAGAGGTGCATTATACCAGCACGCTTAAGCTGATGCAGATAATGACAGAAAAGGAATTATTGACGCGGGATGAAAGCAATATGAAACATATATACAGCGCTGCAATGGACGAACATAAAATGAAGGGCATGCTGCTTGACAAATTTGTTGACTCAATGTACAATGGCTCGGCCGGGAGCCTGGTATTACAATTATTAGGCAATAAAAAAGCATCGAAAAAAGAACTGGAAGCAATAAAAGACCTGTTGAAAAAATTAGAGAAAGAATAACTGTTTAACCACTAAATTTTTCTGTATGCAATTTTCGGATAACGAAATTGTGCAGGCACTCTGCCGCACATTGTTCCATTCGCTTTGGCAGGGTTTGCTGCTTGCCATTGCAGCAGGAATGGTGGTATTATTTACAAAAAAAATGCGTACAGCGGTTAGGTATAATATTCTTACGGCACTGCTGTTTGTTTTTGTTGCGGGTGTTACCTGTACATTTTGCCTGCAGCTAAAGAATTCAACTGCTATCCCTGCTGCCACGCAAATACCTGTACAGGCTGCAGTGGTTACCGGCGAAAACACATCAGTAAATAACGCAGTATTACAATCTAAACCGTTAAGCGCAGTTGCAACTGTTATTAATTGGTTTAATGCAAATGCCGGTATAATTGTATTAGCCTGGTTTTTAATTATTGCTTTCAGGTGCCTGCAAATGCTAATGGGCTTAAGGGGTGTTTACCTCCTGCGCCGCAAAGGTGTTTCTGAAGCAGGCGAATACTGGATAAGCCTGCTTAAACAGCTTGCGGCAAGCGTACAGGTTAAAAGGCCCATTAAGCTTATGCAATCGGCCATTGCAAAAGTGCCCATGGTAATTGGCCATTTTAAACCGGTGATCCTTCTTCCGGCAGGCGTGTTAACAGCCTTACCGCAGGATGAGATAGAAGCCATACTGTTACATGAGCTGGCGCATATACGCCGCAAAGATTACCTCGTAAATATGCTGCAGAATTTTTGCGAGATACTCTTTTTCTTCAATCCCGCTGTTCTATGGATATCATCGCTTATTAAAGAAGAACGGGAAAATTGCTGTGATGATATAGCTATTGATAAAGTAAAAAACAAAAAACAATTCATCCATGCCCTCATTTCTTTCCAGGAATACAATATGGCGGCATCAAACTATGCTGTTGGCTTTCCCGGCAGGAAAAATCATTTACTTAACCGCGTAAAACGCATTGTTACCAATAACAATAAAACATTGAATAATATGGAAAAAACATTATTGGCAACAGGCTTTGTTATATTAAGTTTTATAACAATAGCCATTGCCCAACCCAAACAATTACATGCTGCGGATAAAAAAGTTGCAGCATCTGCGTCAGGTACAACAACGCCTGTGGCACAAAATACGGAGGTGCCTGCCAACACTGTTGAGGAAGATGCGCCGCCGCCACCGGCACCGGCAAACGACGGGGACACCACAAAAGAAAAAAAAGAGAACAGCGGCCACTCCAACTTTAACATCAATACAACTGTTGACGGTAAAGAATACAGGATTGTTGAAGAGAATGATGAAATAACAGAATTGTATGTGGATGGTGTTAGAATACCTGATGATAAAATAGCTGATTATAAACCTGTTATAGAAAAGATAAAGCAACAAATAAAAGAACAGCAAAAGCAATTTGCCATACAACAGCAGCAATTTAGAGAACAGCAAGCGAAATTCAGAGAGCAACAGGAGGAATTTAGAAAACAACAGGAGCAGCAAAGGGTACGCATGGATACCCTGCGGAAAGAAGAATTTAGAAAACAGCAGGAACAATTTAAAGAGCAACAACAGCAATTCAGGCAACAAGAAGAAGAATATAGAAAACGCATGGAGCAGCAAAGAGTAGGTATGGATACCCTGCGGAGGGAAGAATTTAGAAAACAGCAGGAACAATTTAGAGAGCAAGAACAGCAATTCAGGCAGCAAGAAGAAGAATTTAGAAAACAAAGAGAGCAGCAAAGGTTAGGCATGGATACCCTGCAGAGGGAAGAATTCAGAAAGCAGAAGGAACAATTCAGGGAGCAGGAGAGGGAGTTTAGGCTGCTACGCGAAAAAATGCTGTTAGATTCTAACCGCCGGCATCTTTATAGTTTTGAATCTCCGGTTCCACCCGTTGAGCCGGTTCCACCTGTTGAACCCGTTGAGCCGGTGTCTTCCATTGAGCCGGTGCCGCCGGTGCCCCCAGTTGCGCCCGCTCCCCCATTTCCGTCATTATCATTTAAACTCTCAAATAATAAAGTGATCGCTTCGATAATTAATGAGCTTAAGAGCAGCAATATTGTGAATAGCGCTGAGAATATATCCTTTACTTTGAATGATGAAAAGCTGGTTGTAAACGGCGTTACCCAACCCGCAACTTTGCATACAAGGCTAAGAGCAAAATATTTAGAAAGCCCTGGCGACCATGTTATTTATTCAGCTATCAAAAATTCAACCCATACCGATATAATTATTAATTCAAAATAGCGAAGTTAAACACATAATAAAATAGGGATGGCACTTATAAAAGGCATCATCCCTTGTTTTTATGTCCCCTGTTATATCAACTATTGTTAAGCAACATTACTTACCTGCAGTTGTGGGTACAACCTGTTTACACAATCTAAAATATTAAGTTTGGTAAATTCAAACTGCGCTTTATGATCATTACTCCCTTCTTCTTTAGTTATACCCGTAAAACTTTTATAAAGCCTTTCCAGTTCTTTATACGCCTGCCTGAATTCAGAAAATTCCCGTTTATTTTTTAAATACCTGCACTGATCTATAAACGCGCCCAGCAGGCTCAATAACAAAAGCCTTAATTCAGTACAATCGGTGAACCTGCGGTATTCAAGCTGAGTAATAGCTAAAACTATGCTGTTAGTGCGTTTCATATAGTGGTAAAAACCATTATAAAACAAAAAGTTTACCAAATGGCTATTGCAAGCCTTTTTTGCCCAAACAGTATATTTTCTACTATAAATTGTAGCAAAAATTTCCCATGTCAACAGTCTTTTATTTTGCGAGCCTAAACCTGAAAGCGATATCTTTTGCCCTTTCGGGTAATAGTTCATTTCCAAATCTTATTTCTTCGGGGTAAATCCTTATGCGGCCGTTAGTTAACTGTATTATATAGTCACCATAATCGGTAAACATGTGTTTTTGGTACGCACCTATCTCTTTTTTAATAATTCGCACTTTTGAAAGCACCACTTCAATTTCAGGCTGGCTGAATTCTGTAATTTCCATTATTAGTATTTTATATATCTATCCTCAAAATCTATGCAAACGCCTAAAATAAGGATATATTGTTTCTTAAAACTGTATAACGCGGGTACCTGCGGCAAAACATTTGTTACACTGTAAGTGTAATTAATTGGGTAATAACAGTTATATCTGCAATACTTTCTACAAAGCGACATTATTTTTTCACAAAAGAATATGAGTTTACCATTTGATGCACTTTATATTTTATTCACTTTTACAATAAAGTAATAATATGAAATCTCACTTTAACATTTTTGGCCTTGAAGAAATGGATTCACCAAACCGGGATGACGAAAAAACAGGACAGCCCTTATTTTTTAGAAAATACCCAATACATTTTGAAACTTTTGAAAAAGCACATGAGGAACTGGTACAAATACAAAATGATAAATCGCCGTTTATCAATTATAAGTTTAACAGTTATGTGATACTTGAAACTTATTCGGCCGCTAAAAAGAAGGAGCTAAGAGATTAAAGAGAGAAAGAGAATAGGAGGGGCTGGAGATTAAAGAGAGAAAGAGAATAGAAGGGGCTAAGAGATTAAGGAGAGAAAGAGAATAGGAGGGGCTAAGAGATTAAAGAGGGAAAGAGGTTAAGAAGGGGCTAAGAGATTAAGGAGAGAAAGAGAATAGGAGGGGCTAAGAGATTAAAGAGAGAAAGAGAATAGAAGGAGCTAAGAGATTAAAGAGAGAAAGAGGTTAAGAAGGGGCTAAGAGATTAAGGAGAGAAAGAGAATAGGAGGGGCCAAGAGATTAAAGAGAGAAAGAGAATAGAAGGGGCTAAGAGATTAAAGAGAGAAAGAGAATAAGAAGGGGCTAAGAGATTAAGGAGAGAAAGAGGAGACTTGTCATATTCTCTTTTTTCTTATTTTCCTCTTTTAATCTCTTAGCAATGATGTTAGAAAAGCACTATAAGAAGGCTATTCTTAGGCTTATGAATTTAAAAAATGGAATAAAAAAACAAGTAACCGGTATATTACTAAGTATATTTTTAGTTTCTTTTTTAAAAGAAACTATTTGGGGCAGTAACCAATAAAACAATACCTTTCATATTGTTAGCTTTTCCATTAAAAATAAATATATGGTTACCTCAAGACGCTCATTCTTAAAATCAGCCGGGTATGCTTCAGCGGGTTTATTAATTGCACCCGGCTTTGCAAAGAAAAAATACAGGGATATTGGCGTGCAGCTATATACCGTGCGCGATGCCATGGCCAAAGACCCTGCAGGCACATTGGCTAAAGTTGCCCAAATAGGTTACACAACTGTTGAAGGCAACTATGGCCCTGACACGTTTTACGGGATGGATCCTAAAACGTTTGCAGCCTTGTTAAAAACAAATGGCCTGGCAATACCAAGCGCACATTACAGGCTTGGGGAAGATAAAACGAATGGCCAGGCGCCAAAAGGCACCATTCTGAATGGCTGGAACAAGGCAGTGGATGATGCAGCGGCTATAGGGCTTAAGTATATGGTGTGTGCATGGCTGTCGCCCACTGAGCGTGGTAGCCTGGATCACTATAAAACCCTTGCAGGGGAATTAAACACCGCCGGCGAAGCTTGTAAAAAAGCAGGCATTCAATTATGTTATCACAACCACGACTTTGAGTTTGAAAAACAAGGTGATGTTTACCCGTATGATGTGCTGCTTGATAATTCAGACAAAGACCTCGTAAAACTGGAAATGGATATGTATTGGGTTACAAAAGCGGGGCAGGATCCTGTTGCTATAATTAATAAACATCCGGGCAGGTACCCGCTTTGGCATTTGAAAGATATGGATAACACCCCCAAACATTTTTTTACAGAGGTTGGCAACGGTACCATAGACTTTAAAAATATTTTTAAACACGCCAATACAGCAGGCTTAAAATACTTTTTTGTAGAAGAAGATATATGCCCGGGTTCACCTTTTGACAGCATAAAAATGAGCTACAATTATATTAAGAGCAACCTGGTTTAACAAAACAGGCACAGCAAAGAAACTGCCCGCAGGCCAAAACCCGGAGGCAGTTTTTTTATTTACCCTAAACAATAGAGCAATTATCATGTTACATAAGTTGCTGTTGAAATAGCACTAAAAGTTAATTTCTTACCATTAAGGAGTAACTTTTTAACTTTATCGATTAATTTGCACCTTAATTTTCTTGATGAAAAAGCCCCATTTAATTATTTTCTTTTTATTGTTCTATGCAATTACCGCCGTTGCCCAACAAAAAGATAACAAGGATACAATACCGATAGAACAAGTTTCCAACAAAGAATTTTTGGTATTTCCATTTGTAGTAAGGTCACTGGAAACGGATTGGGGTTTTGGTGGCGTAGCGGCCGCTTTTTTTAAACCTAAAAAAAATGATTCACTTACGCGAACATCGGACATTAACCTGCTTGGGTTATATACTTTGAGAAGCCAGCTGATTGTAGTTTTAAACTCAACCGTATTTTTTCCGCATGAAGACCATATATTCCGTTTCCAGGCATCGTATAGTTACTACCCAGACGATTTTTGGGGGCTCGGTAATACCACCAAGCCAGAAGACGAAGAAGGATTTAGCCAAAAACAATTTTTTGTAAATCCCCAGTTTTTGGTGCGGGTACACAAGAAAGTGTATATAGGCGCCACATATGAATTTCAACATACAGGACCGGTTACTTATACGCCCGGCGATGTTTTTGACCAGGAGAATATAGTAGGCCGGCATGGAGGAAACACATCGGGCATTGGCCCCATACTAACATGGGATTCCCGCAATGCTGCCTACAGCCCTACAAAAGGTTTTTTTTCAGAGGTTCAGTTCATAGTGTTTGATAAATTTATGGGCAGTGATTTTAATTTTAACCTTTTAACCTTTGACCTTAGAAAATATATACAGGTTGCCAAAAATTCAGTGCTTGCTTTCCAGGGCCTGGGTGGGTTTGCATCGGGGGAAGTGCCCTTTAGAAAGCTGGAAGAGCTTGGGGGATCTGATATGATGCGCGGGTTTTACGGCGGAAGATATACTGACAAATGTTTAATGGCGTACCAGGCAGAGTTTCGCCAGTTTCTTTTCTGGAGATTGGGTGTTGTAGGCTTCGCTGCAACAGGTGAAGTTGCTCCGCAGGTAAGTGATTTTTATTTAAGCGGCCTTCACTATACTTATGGCGCAGGTATGCGCGTAGCTTTAAGTAAAAAAGAAAAATTAAACCTTCGTGTTGATTACGGCTTGGGATACCACTCACA
>JABDFW010000113.1 GCA_013286305.1 Bacteroidota bacterium | reverse complement strand
CATAAAGCAGCCATTACATAACCCAGGTAATTATTATTCTTAACAGCAGAATATTTGTCGCACGCTTTCCTGGCATCCGGAAAAATATCAACCATCAAACCATTTTCGTTCAGCTTGTTATTAGCCGCACTCATCTCCCAGGTTTGAATAAGGTAATTGGGATGGTTATCCTCCGTGTCATACAAACCGCCATCACCCCTGAATACCATCAACCGCACCCTGCCTAATAAAGTATGTTTATTTTTTACAGCAAGTTCTGTAATCTGTTGTTCAAGCATATCCGCTGTAAAAAGTTTTGGCTTATCAAATTGCAGGGTTTCAAGAGAAGAGAACAGGCGCTCAAAATGAAGGCTGCGTAATAATATTTTTCCATTCATCATCTTTATCGTTTCAAAAAAACCATCACCATACCTGAAAGAACGGTTATTTGGGGAGATAAGTAATTTATCTGCCGGGTAAAGTTTGCCGTTATAGTTTAGGAAGGATGATGACATTTATACTACATTCATTTTAAAACAAAAGTCAATGGAATTTGCAATGCCTGCGGAAAATTTACTTTAAATGCATCGGCGGATATTGTGCGTAAAGCACGCGTAGTAATTTCCCACGATACCGGCCTGCAATATATTGCCTGCGCGTTTAATAAACCTGTTATTGCAATATGGGGCGGCACCTCACCCAAATTAGATGTAGAGCCGTTTTATGGCTCACGTTTCTTGGCCTCATCAAATAAAATAATGTACAAAAATATGATTGTACCGGGGCTGCCCTGCCAGCCATGTTCAAATTTCGGCACCCACACATGCCCCAGGAAACATTTTAAATGTATGAAACTGCAGGATATAGAAGCCATTGTAAACGCAGTTACAGGGTATGTAAAATAATAATTTTTTCACGCGAAGACGCAAAGTAAAAATTGTATATGTTTTATTCCTGCCTTTGTTGACGTTTTCACCAACAAAGAATATATTACAAATGCCCTGAAATTCGATGTTGGTGAAAACACCGACATCGGCGTAAAAAATATTTAAAGATTAAATGCCGGATCGTCATGCCCCGCGAGGCGGGACATGACGGCACCTTACAGTTTTGGCAGAACTCAGATAATTATGATCTTCCGAACACCAACGAATGCGCAAGAATTGTATGTGTTTTATTAAGCTTTGCGCCTTTGCGTCTTTGTGTGAAACCTGCATTTCTCAAGTAATAAAATAAAAATGCCTGCAATAATTAAACTGCAGGCACCTTTACTCAAAAAAGCAATTATAATGTTTTCAACACATCATTCATATTTCTAACTGCCTCAGCACTCTTGTTGAATAAGGCTTGCTCTTCCTCATTCAAACCAAGATCAACAATTTTTTCCCATCCGCTCTTGCCAATAACCACCGGCACCCCAAGGCATATATCTTTTTGGCCATATTCGCCATCAAGCGCCACACAGCAGGAAATAAGTTTCTTTTCATCTCGGATAATGCTCTCCACAAGCGATGCTCCTGCGGCGCCAGGTGCATACCACGCAGAAGTGCCTATCAATTTGGTTAAAGTAGCGCCGCCCACCATGGTATCGGCAATAATTTCTTTTTGCTGGTTTTCGCTTAAGAACTTTGTAACCGGTACGCTGTTCCAGGTAGCAAGGCGTATCAGCGGTATCATAGTAGTGTCACCATGGCCGCCCACTACAATGGCATTAAGGTCGGCGGGGCTGCAATCTAATTGCTGGCTCAGCTGGTACCTGAAACGGGCACTGTCTAAAGCGCCACCCATGCCTATAATGCGGTTTTTAGGTATTTTGGTAGCAGTAAGAGAAAGGTAAGTCATCGTATCCATCGGGTTGCTGATGATAATAATGATAGCATCCGGTGAATTCTGCAAAATATTTTGAGTAACACCCCGTACAATACCCGCGTTTACGCCAATCAGCTCTTCGCGGGTCATTCCCGGTTTGCGGGGCAGTCCCGATGTTATAACCACTACGTCGGAACCGGCTGTTTTTGAATAATCGTTGGTGCTTCCGGTAATTTTAGTATCAAAGCCAAGCAGGGCCGCGGTTTGCATCATATCCTGCGCCTTACCTTCCGCAATACCTTCTTTAATGTCTAACAAAACAAGCTCCTGGCAAAGTTCTTTACGGGCAATGTTATCAGCACAGGTTGCACCTACGGCGCCTGCGCCTACTACGGTAACTTTCATATAAACAATATTTAACCCCTCTTATAAAGCAAGGCGGGGATGTTGAAAATTTATTTGCGGTGCAAAGGTAAGGGAGTGAGCTATATAGTTCTTTTGATAAAGGCCAATATTTAGGAATGATCTGTTTATACTTACCCTGTTATCCTTATGTAGGCTTCTTGTTTATCAGGTTTGCGAGCGTATCGGGGTCTGTGCCTTGTTCAAAGGACTGGACAAACTTGCCTTTTTTATCGTAAACAGCTATAAAGGGTGTAAATCGTACTTTATAATAATTTGGTATAAAATATTGTGGGTCTCTGCCAAAATAGAAATTTGTAAATCCCTGCAATTTATAATTCTCAATGAATTTTTTTATTTCCGGCACCGAAAAATAGCTGACCCATATAAATGTTGCGCTCTTCAGCTTGTCAATATTAGTGGCCATTTCCTGTGCGGCAAGCTGGCAATGTCCGCACTCCGGGCTGAAATAAATAATTACAACCGGTTTCTTTTTAGGTATTTCGGCATTGGTTAGCCAGGTACTGTCTGCCTGCATTATTTTAAAAGGAGGTATAGTACTTTTTTTATAAAGGGGTATTGAATCATCGGGCTTGGTTTGCGAGTAGCCTGTAAAAGCAATTGCTGCAAGTAACGATATAAAAACAATTTTTTTCATGGATCAAGTTTATAAATAATTGATGGGTAAAGATAAAGGAGTATTTTAATACTACAAGACTACCCGGAAATTTAGCAAATTGTTTCAATTACAACGATTCACGCATGGTTAAATAGAAGGGTATCGCTATATGTTCTGCGGATTTTTTCAGGATCAATTCTGCGGTTTTCTCGCCCATTAATTGAAAATCCGTTGAAATGGTGGTAATGCCGTTTAAGATGATCTTTTTCAGGGGTGTTTCGTTGTAGGATATTACGCCCACCTGGCTGCCTACTTTCATATTTGAAGCGAGTATTTTTTCTATCAGCATCACAAGGTCGTTCTCCATAAGGCTTATATAAACAACGCCCTCTTCAATAGTTTCATTCTCCATATTTTTCACTACTGAATAATTGAAGGCATATTGCCTGCAAAACCTGTTGAAGCCTTTTATTATTTCCTTGGGGTGATAAGTATATTCAGGGAAAATGATCTTTATTGTATGGTACTTGCTTAGTTTTTCAAGCGCCTGTTCCAGCGCTTCATAAATATCTTTTTCAAAGTTTTCATATACGGCGCCATAAGTACCCCCAACACCCGGGATCAATTTATCCATCAACACCAGCTTATCTTTTGGAATGGAATTAATGACCTCGTGTACATTTTCGCCGCCTTCCAAAAAATGCGGGATAATAACATAATGGGTATAATCGTCTTTACGGTTATTGAGCAATTTTTTAAATAAGGCAAAATCATTGTTGTAAATGTAAAAATCTATCGCAGCGTTTTCTCCCAACGCTGCTACAAAAGCATCATAAATTATTTTTTTATGCGTGCTTAGTTTGTTAAACAGCAAGAACACTCTTATGCTTTGCTTAAACCCTGTTTTGGTAACAAAATACCCTTTGCCCGGAACAGAGCCAATGATACCCATATTCTTTAAATGGCGGTAAGCCCTTTCGGCTGTATCCCTTGCTATTTCCAGTTCGTAGCTAAGGTCATTTATGGAGGGCAGCAAATAATCTTTTGTTATCCTGCCTGTTTCAATGGCCTTTAAAATTGAGTTGGTTATTTGTATATATTTTGGTGTGATAGACTGCTCATCTATAGTTACAAGCGTATATATATTTTCAGATGGCATGCAGGAAGTTTTCAGTTTTCAGTTTCCAGTTTCCAGTTTATTTTACATTGCAAACCTAAATTATTTTGTTATAGATTTTTCCTAAAACAGCTTTTTGCTTCGTACCCCGTACTTTGTACTTCGTACTTAAATCTGCAATCACCTCATCTAATATAATATCCTTCTTATAACTAGAAACTGGAAACCAGAAACTTATTCCCAGCATAGTGCATGATGGTTTAATAAAAACTACTCTTTATTTTTAAACCTTTATTTTTATACTTGCTGTAATTTGACTCTCTTTAAAACGTTGCCATGAAAAGATTGTTTTGTTTTTTAGTGGTTATGCAAATGCTTTGCATAATAAGTTCAGCCCAGGTAAAAGTGCAAAACCTGCTTTGTGAAAATCTTGTAAACCCAATTGGATTAGATATTTCGCAGCCTCGTTTTAGCTGGCAACTTGCTTCAGATGCAAGAGGGGTAACGCAAACAGCTTACGAAATAAAGGTTAGTACCAATATTTCGCCGCTGCGGAAATTTACAAATTTTATCTGGAGTACAGGTAAGGTGATGTCAGACTCATCGGTGCATGTTACTTACACAGGTGCAGCATTGCAATCTGGCAAGAAATATTATTGGATGGTACGGGTTTGGGATAACGAGGGGAAGCCTTCAGAATGGAGCGACCTGGCCTGGTGGCAAACAGCCTTGTTGCATACGGGCGACTGGAAAGCTAAATGGATAGAAGTGGCACAGGAAGACTCTATATTGCGCCCCAGCCCGCTGCTGCGGAAACAATTTAGCACGGGTAAACAAATTAAGTCTGCTACCGCATACATTACTTCGCACGGTTTATACGAGGCGCAAATAAACGGCCAGCGTGTTGGCGACGCTTATTTAACACCGGGATGGACGAGCTATAATAAAAGACTGCAATACCAGGTGTACGATGTTACCGATCTTGTAAAAACGGGAAGCAATGCCATTGGGGTTACACTCGGCAGCGGGTGGTACAGGGGGTACATTGGTTTTTCAGGCCAGCAGAATTTTTATGGCAAAAAACTCGCCTTATTATTTCAGCTTAATATTACTTATGCTGATGGCAGTATCGCGACTGTAGTTTCTGATGAAACATGGAAATCATCTACTGGCCCTATCCGCAGTTCTGAAATTTATAACGGCGAGTCTATTGATGACAGGGAAATAAAACAGGGATGGGCATTGTCCGGTTATGATGATTCAAAATGGAGCAGTGTAAAAGTGGATAGCTTCAAAAATGATATCCTGGTTTCTACTTATAATGAACCTGTAAGAAAGCATGAGACTTTTAAAGCCATTCATGTTTTTAAAACTCCGGCGGGAGAGCAGGTGATTGATTTCGGCCAAAATCTTGTTGGCTGGGTTGTAATAAAGGCCAAAGGAAATGCAGGAGATAAAATAAAAGTGTGGCATGCAGAAGTGTTAGATAAAAGCGGTAATTTTTATACCACTAATTTACGGGCGGCCAAAGCAGAAGATGAATATACACTGAGCGGAAATGGCGAAGAAACCTTTGAGCCTCATTTTACTTTTCATGGTTTTAGGTATATAAGAATTGAGGGCTACCCCGGCGAAATAAACCCGGATGATTTCACTGCTGTTACACTCTATTCTGATATGAGGCCAACCGGCAGTTTTACTTCTTCCAGCGCAATGATCAATCAATTGCAGCATAACATTCAATGGGGGCAAAGGGGAAATTTTCTTGATGTGCCAACGGATTGCCCTCAAAGGGATGAACGCCTTGGATGGACAGGCGATGCACAGGTTTTTTCCCGCACAGCCACCTTTAATATGAATGTAAATAACTTTTTTTCCAAATGGCTGAAAGATGTTGCGGCAGACCAGTTTGACAACGGCTCAGTTCCTTTTGTTATTCCGAATGTTCTTGGCGCGGGCGCGGGTGGTAGCACTGGCTGGGCTGATGTATGTACCATTATTCCATGGAATATGTACCTGGCATACGGTGATAAAAAAATATTGGAGAACCAATATACCAGTATGAAGGCCTGGGTTGATTATATGCAAAATAGCAGTAAAAGTGATCTTTGGAATACAGGCTTTCATTTTGGCGACTGGTTGTTTTATCGCCCCGAAGATGATAACGATGGCAGGGCGGCAGTAACCAACAAATATTTAATAGCGCAATGTTTTTACGCACGTTCAACGCAGCTATTGATCAATGCAGCAACCGTGCTTGGTAAAACGGATGATGTAAATACTTACACCCAATTACTGCATAAAATTAAGAGCGCTTTTATGAATGAGTATGTAACGCCCAATGGTGGCCTTGTTTCTGGCACGCAAACGGCCTATGTGCTTGCATTAAACTTTGATATGCTTCCTGAATCATTAAGAAACCAGGCCGCAGCGAGGCTTGCAGAAAACGTAAAAAGTTATGGCAACCATCTTACCACAGGCTTTTTAGGCACACCTTATTTATGCCATGTTTTATCACGGTATGGTTACACAGATGTGGCTTATAAATTATTATTACAGGATACCTATCCTTCATGGCTTTACCCCGTAAAAATGGGTGCGACAACCATTTGGGAAAGATGGGATGGCATTAAACCTGATAGTAGTTTTCAAACCCCGGGTATGAATTCATTCAACCATTATTCTTACGGCGCCATCGGCGATTGGATGTACAGGTCTGTTGCAGGTATAGATACTTATGATGACGGGCCTGGCTATAAACATATAAAAATAATGCCGCATCCCGGTACGGGGTTAACAAGCGCCGCGGCTAACCTGCAAACATACTATGGCAATGTAAGCAGCGGCTGGAAAATGGATAATGGCAACTTAACATTAGATGTTGAAATACCTGCCAATACTACTGCCAGCATCTATGTTCCCGCGGCGAGTGCGGGTGCGGTTACCGAAGGTGGCGTTGCTGTGGCATCTTCAAAAGATATCCAGGTAACAGGAACAGAGAATGGGTATGTAGTTTTAAAAGCAGGTTCAGGGAAATTCCATTTTGAGGTGAAGAAATAGAGAGAAGTCAGTAAAGTCAGAAAGTCCGGAAGTCAGTAAAGTCGGAAAGTCAGAAAGTCCGGAAGTCGGAAAGCCGGAAGAAAAAGCCTGGGAATTTTTAAATAAGAAGATTAGCAGCTAAGAAAAGGGAAACTTATTAGCAATGTATTATTCTTTCTTCCGGACTTTCGGACTTCCGGACTTCCGGACTTATTAAAATAAACAACATGCAAATACTGTTTGGCATTATATTTCATTTTATCGGCGGCTTTGCCTCGGGCAGTTTCTATATGCCCTATAAAAAAGTAAAAGGCTGGCATTGGGAGAGTTATTGGATCGTAGGCGGCTTGTTTTCCTGGCTTATTGTGCCGCCATTGGCCGCATGGCTCACCATTCCGGGCTTTGCTGATATTATTCGTAACACTCCCGGTGATGTAATAAGATACACTATTATGTTTGGGGTGTTATGGGGCATAGGCGGGCTTACCTACGGTTTAGGGGTGCGTTACCTTGGCATGTCGTTAGGCAATTCTGTTGTACTGGGGTTTTGCTCTGCTTTTGGCGCATTGGTTCCATCCATCTATTATAACATCGTTCATACCCCTGGTAAAACCACCTTTAATGATCTCTTGACCACAAATTGGGGGCGTATTGTATTGGCAGGGGTTATAGTTTGTTTACTGGGTATTTATATCTGTGGCAGGGCGGGGATGTTAAAAGAAAAGGAGTTGTCGCAGGAGGAAAAGAAAAAAAGCATAGCTGAATTTAGCCTGGTGAAGGGATTAATTGTCGCTGTTATCTCAGGCATATTAAGTGCCTGTTTTAATTTTGGCATTGAAGCTGGTAAACCGATGGCAGAAGTTGCCAATAATATTTGGAAGGCAGCGCATCCTTTAGAGCATGGAAACTTTATTTTCCAAAACAATGTAACTTATGTGGTCCTTTTGTGGGGCGGGTTAGCCACTAATTTTATATGGTGCATGATATTGAATGCACGCAATAAAACATTCGGGGATTACACAAACAGTAAAACACCGCTTACTAAGAATTATATTTTTTCTGCTCTCGCGGGAACTACCTGGTTTTTACAATTCTTTTTTTATGGTATGGGGGAAAGCAAATTGGGCAATGGTGCCAGTTCATGGATACTGCACATGGCATTCATCATCCTGGTAGCCAATATGTGGGGTATTGCACTGCATGAGTGGAAAGGGGTAAGTAAAAAAACGCGGACAACCATAACGATAGGCATTTTAACTATTTTCCTTTCCGTGCTGCTGGTAGGATATGGCAACTATTTAAAACCTTAGGGGTAAGAGAGCAGAGACGCCCCTGATACCCCTCCCCTAAAGGGAGAAGAGAAAAAAAACATGTATGTATCGTATGCAAATTATAGACAGGTAATTGACTTGGGACATCCCCGTCCGAACGGTCATCCGGGCGGGCCTCTCCGGGCGGAGAGGGAACGAGGGTGAGGCGATAAAAAAATTATAATGAAAGAATATAATTTATGAAAAACGATCAGTTTTCAGGTATCCAATACCCCCCATCAGGCCAGCCCGGACCGGTACGGACGGGGGATGGGGGCCCGGCATTTAAACACGTGAGTTATTTATGGGACGATGCCAAAGCTGCAGACCTGGCTGATGATGAAGTGGGTTTACTCGTATATCGTTCAAACCTTCTGGGTGCAGACCTTAGATTAACTAATTATGGCGGTGGCAACACTTCCTGCAAAGCGATGGCAAAAGATCCGTTGACCGGTAACGAAACGGAAGTAATGTGGGTAAAGGGCAGTGGTGGCGACCTTGGCACCATGAAAAGAAACGGCCTTGCGGCATTATATGTTGACCGGTTGAAGTCGCTAACCAAAGTTTATCGCGGTATTGAGCACGAAGATGAAATGGTTGAATTGTTCAATCACTGTATTTACGATCTTAACTCAAAAGCGCCTTCAATTGATACGCCTTTACACGGGTTTCTTCCATTTAAACATATTGACCACCTGCATCCCGATGCGGCTATTGCAATAGCTGCTGCAAAGGATGGAAAAAAAATAACGAAGGAACTATTTAATGGAAAAATAGGTTGGGTTGAATGGCAACGCCCCGGTTTTGACCTGGGTTTGAAATTAAAACAATGCCTTGATGAAAACCCCGGCATACGCGGGATCATGCTTGGCTCACATGGTTTGTTTACATGGGGCGATACTGCCTATGAGAGCTATATAAACACATTGGAAGTAATTGAAATTTGTGCGCAGTACCTGGAAGATAATTATGGCAAAAAAAGCCCCGTTTTTGGAGGCCAAAAAATTGAATCATTATCCAAAGGACAAAGGCTGCAAAAGGCATCGGCACTTGCACCAATATTAAGAGGGCTTTGCTCTGGCTTCCCCCCACCGGGGGGACGGGAGGGGGGCTTCATGATTGGTCATTTTACTGACGATGAACGGGT
>JABDFW010000112.1 GCA_013286305.1 Bacteroidota bacterium | reverse complement strand
CTGGGTCTTGATAAGGACCTTGGCAGCATTGAAGCGGGTAAGCTTGCGGATATGGTAATACTCGATAAAAACCCGCTTGACAACATCCGCAATACCAACACTATACAATACGTAATGAAAAACGGAAGATTGTATGAAGGTAATACCTGCGATGAAGTGTATCCTCAGCAACGCAAATTAGATATGAGTGAGTGGAAGTTTGATGCGCCGGTAAAAAATACGGTGGTGAAGGAATAGTAGCACGCATAGTAATGGGTTTGGGATAAGAAGTAGTAACATACATAGCCTCGCCATGCCTTCGCAGGAAGGCATCTCATAAATTTAAACAGGTAACGCATACATGGTACAATGATACACCCCTGCTTTTGCGCCGCCGCCGCGGGGCTACCTGTTTGTAATAGTACCGGGTATCCTCCCTATCAATATTTAGGTTCCCACGGAACTTAAACAATTATAATTGCTTTTTCCCAACTCATGTTAATGGATGCTCTTTTCTCAAAACCGTTCTTTTAAAATTCTTAGTTTATTTTAATAAATCAAACCCTTAACTTAGTGCCTAACAACTTGCCAAATGAAATCAAACTTATCTAATGCCGGCTTTTCTGAAATGACGGCCAAAAGCAAACCTATTTCTGCAAATGGCGGCGGCCCGCAGAGGTTATACTCGCTTGATGCACTGCGTGGTTTTGACATGTTTTGGATAATGGGCGCTGAAGAAATAGTGAATACCATGGCCAAAGCAACAGGCTCGGATTTTTGGAACGGCTTTGCCAACCAATTAACCCATCCTGCATGGAACGGCTTTCACATGTACGACCTTATCTTCCCTCTGTTCCTGTTTATTGCGGGTGTAGCCACACCTTACTCGGTAGGGCGCGAACTGGAGAAAGGCAAAACAAAGAGGCAGGTAATGATGCGCGTTATAAAAAGGGCTTTTATTTTAGTGCTGCTTGGCCTGGTGGTTAACAACGGCCTTGTAATACGCCCGGTATCAGATATCCGTTTTGGAAGCGTTTTGGGCCGAATAGGGTTGGCGTATATGTTTGCCAACATTATTTATATATATACCAAAAAGCAAAGCACACAAATAATTTGGTTTTGCGGATTGATCATCGGTTATTACCTGGTGATGAAATTTACGTCTGCGCCCGGCTTCCCGATGGGTGACCTTACACAACCAGGTAATTTTGCTTCGTATATTGACCGTACATTAATGCCCGGTAAACTTTATCTTGGCAATCATGACCCCGAAGGTTTGTTCTCAACAATTCCCGCTATTGGCACGGGGCTGCTTGGTATTATTACAGGTAATTATTTAAAGAACGGAAAAGCAGACGGTAAAACAAAAGCAATGCGGATGGCCATTGCAGGCGTTATTTTATTTGCGCTTGCCTGGGTATGGAACCTTGATTTTCCGGTAAACAAAAACCTTTGGACAAGTTCTTTTGTATTAAACGTGGGTGGAATAAGCCTGGTATTATTATCTATTTTTTATTATATTATTGATGTGCTTGGTTATAAAAAATGGGCATTTTTCTTTAAGGTTATTGGTATGAATTCCATCCTTATTTATATGTCGGGGCATTTTATACAATGGGAATATACTACCAACGGATTTTTTCATTGGGTAGGCCAAATATTCGGCGATCCCTATAACGCGGTTGCTTTAGCTATATGCTTTGTAGGCATTAAATGGGCTTTCCTCTATTTTATGTATAAGAAAAATGTGTTCTTAAGGGTATAACATTATTATTAGTCAGTAAGTAAGTAGTCAATAAGTCATTAAGAGAAAGCCCTGCTTCGGCGGGGCTTTTTTGGTGTAAGCCTGACGGCCTTCATCTGACCGGGAAATAGTGTATCAACTAAAACGTGAAACACTAACGGAAAAACCTTTTAGGTGCTTTAAGGTGAATAAAGCCCAGAAAGCATATCACATTAAAAAGTTTTGGGAAAACAAGCCCTACTGATAACTTCAATCAATAATTTTAATTTTAAAATGCACAGGCACTCCTTCTATATTGATAAAATAACTAATAGTATTGAAGATGCTATTACAAGCAAAAGCTATGAGACCGTAGTAATACCAATAAAACCTATTGATCTAAAAACCATGCATAAAAAGTATGGATGGCGTTTTGACTGGAAAGCTGAATCAAAAAATCGGGAGCGGCAATTATATAAATTAATCGTGCCTGGAGATGAAACTATACAAGGTTTAATTAGCCTGCAACCAGTAGAAAACTATATCGAAATGCATCTTATTGAAACCGCTCCACATAATTATGGTAAGGCAAAAAAATATATAGGAGTGCCTGGGAATTTAGTCGCTTTTGTGTGTAAAATGAGTTTTGACGCCGGCTTTGAAGGCTTTGTGGGGTTTACTGCCAAAACGCAGCTAATTCAGCATTATATCGATACTTTAGGGGCAGAGTTAATATTTAGAAATCGAATGAGTATTTCTGGAAATGCGGCTAAAAAGTTAGTAAATTCGTATTATAAAAATTACTTAGATGGCAGATAAAAAACAATATTATAAACTGGACGAAATAGGGTTCATAGGGACGCAGGAAAAAAGAACCAAAGCCCAGGTTAAAAAAGACATTGAAATGACTGTTGAATATATTAAAGCCAAAGTAGCTGGCAATATTATTCCCCCGTCTCAAAAAAGTACGAGGCTGGTATTAAGAGCTAAACAAAAAAATTGACGCATAGAGCTGCTTTATTATTGGTATTGGGTTAATAAGTCATTAATAGAAAGTCCTGCTACAGTAGGATTTTTTTTGGTGTAGGCCTGACGGCTTCCGTTTGACCGGGACAGGTAACTTGCTGAGGAGAAGTTTTATTACCCGGCCAGTAATTAACTCGCAATGCGTAGTTTACCCCCCCCTCTTGCAAATCTCATGATCAATTCAGTATAATTATTTCGCCGTATAAAACTTAAAAACTCCACAGTACAATATCACAATATGTATATAAGGCAAGCCAGGGTTTATTGGCAGTTATTGTACTCATTTATTATTTTCATGAGCACGTCTCTGTGTTTAAAACGGTCAATCGTTACAAAGGGCAAAAAGTAGCCATCGGCTCTTGACCTTATTTTATCTGCAATCGGTGGGCAATCGGCAACGAAAGCGCTCATTTTTGCATCAAAGTCGGGAATTAGTTTTGCTGACCTGGTATTTATGGCTTCATAAGGCCCGCTCTTGGGCAATGAAATAAAATAATCATCGGTTTCCTCGCCGGTGGGATTGCTTTTGCCGCTCTGGTGCAGGATGTATAACTGTATCTTAGAATGCTCGCTGGTCAAACGTTTTACAAACAGCATGTGGTCGTTATGATCAATAAAAAGGAACACCCGTTTTAAAGCGTAAAAATTACTATCTATATAATAACCTGTAATACTATTCAGCGAAACACGTTCTTCAGTTGTTTTGCCCTCCGGTATTATTTGAATAAATTGGCCGGTATTTATATAGGCCTGGTAATTCTCTTCAAATGGTATTGTTATATCACCTGTTAGCTTTGTGTTATCGTTAAATAAAATAGTTCCTTTCATCCTGTAAACATCATTGGGTGTTTCAAAATAAAAAGCCTGCGAGCAACTGCAAAAAATAACCGCCAAACTAAAAATGAAAAGCTTCATTATTGCAAATTTAAGCAGCAGTGAAAATAGAATTTACTGAATATAAAGCCTTACTCTTTTAACCCAAAAACCACCAGCATATTCCCTGAAGCTATGGCAACGCGCTCTTCGCCATTTACGCTAAAGGCCATGGGGTTGGAGATAATTTGCCCCCCTGTTTGAAACTGCCATTTTGATTTGCCTGTTTCAGCATCCAGTGCATAAAAATTGCCTTCAATACTGCCACCAAAGACAAGGCCACCGGCAGTTGATAACAATCCTGACCATGGCGGTGACTGCAACCTGAATTCCCATTTAATGGTTCCGGTGGCAGCATCCAGGGCTTTTACGGCGCCATAAGCATTGTCGCCGGGCAATAGTTGCTCGCCGCCGCCCATAAAGTATTGGCCGGGTTTATAGTCAATATCCTTTTTAAAATACAATGACCCCATTTCGCGTACTGAAACATAGAACATGCCCGTGGCCGCACTGTAGGTAGGGCTAAACCAATTGGTAGCGCCCTGCAGGCTGGGGTAAATAAGGTTGCCCTTTTCAGTGGGCTCTTTGCCTGGTATTTTTATGGGTTTGCCTTTTGCATCAAGACCTGTAGCCCAGGTTTGTTTTGCATAGGCCTTGCCGGCTAAGAACTCGCCTGTTTTACGGTCGAGCACGTAATAAAACCCGTTGCGGTTAGCGGTCGCCAATACCTTGCGGGTGGCGCCGTTTATTTTGGCATCAATCAAAACAGGTACTTGGTTGGCATCCCAATCGTGCGTGTCGTGCGGCGTAAATTGAAAGTACCAAACCAGTTTGCCTATAGTGGGGTTAATGGCAAGCACTGAGCAGGTGTACAGGTTATCACCTTTCCTGGCATCGCCATTCCAGTCTGGGCCGGGGTTGCCTACTCCCCAATAAAGCAGGTTAAGTTCTTTGTCATAACTGCCGGGTACCCAGGTAGGCGCGCCACCCGTTTTCCAGCTATCACCTTCCCAGGTTTCATTGCCGGGCTCGCCCTTGCCGGGTATGGTATTTAATCGCCATGCCCTTGCACCGGTTTTAGCATCATAAGCATCTAAAAAACCACGAATGCCTGCCTCGCCGCCGCTAACACCAATGATTATTTTGCCGTCAATGGCAACTGGCGCAGAGGTAATAGCGTAACCGAGTTTATTATCAGCCACCAGTACATTCCACTTAAGTGCACCGGACTTTGCATCTAAACAAATAAGGTGTGCGTTTAATGTGCCTATATATACATTGTTGTCCAACAATGCAACACCCCTGTTAACGGGCCCGAAGCCAAGGAATTTTACATCTTTTGGTATATCAGGAGTATAGGTCCATATTTTTCTGCCGGTGGCCACATCAAGCGCGGTAACTGTGCTGGGCGGTTCAGAAATGTACATGATCTTATCGGCCACAACAGGCGTTGTTTCAAAACCGCCATTACCGCTTTTTAACTGGTATATCCAAACAGGAGCAAGCTTTTGAACATTGGTCGTATTTACCTGCTGCAAAGCAGAGTAGCGTGTTGAATGATAGTTACCCGAATACGTAAGCCAATTGCCGGGCTCATTTTCTGCATTGGCTATCCGTTCGTAAGGCACCTGCGAAAAGGCTTGTACGGCACTCAATGCCAGCGTTAAAAGAGGTATGATCCGTTTCATTGGTTGCCTGATTTATAGAGGTACGCCACAAGGTTTTCAATTTCCTTATCGGTCAATGTGGTTTTAAAAGAAGGCATTAAAGATTGGCCGTACTGCTTGTCTATGCTTTTCAACTCATCTTTATTAAATGAGTAGTAATTATTAGATGCATCTTTAAGTTGAATGGTATAAGTATCTTCATTTATGCGCAGGCCTGTTATTTGTTTACCGTCAGCCGTGGTGATCTTTACAGGCAGGTATAGGGAGAACCCATAGCCATTATCAAGATCAGTGCTTTCCGGCAATGCAGCGCCCGGATCAATCAAAGATTGGCGCAGGTATGCAGCGTTTCTGCTGGCGCCAATTTCAGACAGGTCGGGGCCAATGGTGTTGCCTTCCCCGTTCATCATGTGGCAATTGGCACAGCCTGATCTTGCATATACAAGCCTGCCCACGGCAGTGTCGCCTGCCGGTGTTTCTTTACCCTGGTTTTTTAGATAGCTTACATAGGCATACAACTGTTTGCAATCATCATCGGTAAAAGCCCAGTTGGATGGCATGCCCGTGCCGGCAATGCCACCTTCCACCACGCCAATAAACGCAACTTCATCGGGGGCATGTACAAGCTTAGCCCTTTTGAGCGATGGCCCTGTAAGCCCTGAGCCATCCATGCCATGGCAACGAACGCAAGTAGCTTCAAAAAGCTTTTTGCCTGCAAGCGCAGAATCAGACAGGTTGCCTGCAGCCTCATTTTTTTGATTATTATTAAAGCATGACGCAACTGCGACAAGTATGGTTATGCATATTAGTATTTGAAGTTTTTTAAGCATTAGGCTGGGTATGGTGTAAGCAGTTGAGCTCTTTGCCGTGACTGATGTGTACACAATATACAAATTGATTGTGAACGGCGTGTAGAATTTTGTGAATCAATGAGATTTTTTTCCCTCTCTTTCCGTAATGCCAGAAAGTTTTATACGGGGAGTATTCAATCCTCACAATCAAAAAAAATCTTTCGAAATCACCCTTCAGGCAAGCGCAAAATCAACCGCGGCCTTAACATGAATGGCTGTAGTGTCAAAAACAGGAACGGAGCAGTTTTCCTGTTTTATAAGGATTGGTATTTCGGTGCACCCGAATACAACACCTTCTGCACCCTGCGCAATAAGCTTGTTGATGATGGTTATATACTTTGCCTTTGTTTCCGGTAGAAAAATACCTTTGCCCATTTCGTTGTAGATAGAGTAGTTGATGAAATCAACATCATCCTGTTCGGGAATAATAACGATGATATTTTTCTCTGAGAGTTTGTTCTTATAAAAATCAAGCTGCATGGTATATTTTGTGCCAAGCAGCGCTACGGTCTTAAATTGCTTTTCCGCAATTGCATCAGCCGTTACTTCTGCAATATGTATGATTGGAATATGTATAGATCGTTGAACAGTATCAGCGAGCTTGTGCATGGTATTGGCGCCTATCAACAGGCAATCAGCACCTGCTGCCTCAAGCTGTTTGGCGGCATTGCAAATAATAGTAGCTAAGCCATCCCAGTCACCTGCTTCAGTTAGCATTTTTATCTCCCCAAATTCAAGAGAGTAAAGAATGATCTTTGCCGATGTTACACCGCCCAGCCTGTCATTTACTGTTTGATTAAGCAACCTGTAATAATCAATCGTAGAAAGCCATGTTAGCCCGCCAACTATGCCAATTGTTTTCATACTGGCAAAGTAAATGAAAATATATTTAAGAGTTGATGGGATTGGATGGATGGAAAGATGAAAACATCGGCGTGGCCACATTACCTTTGCTGACTTTTATGTTTAAACAGGCAAGAATGTAACGCGATGGAACAAATAATGGTAAGAAAGGCCACTTTAAAAGATATGGATACCCTGCTTGTTTTTGAACAGGGCGTAATACAGGCGGAACGCCCGTTTGATAGTACATTACAAAGCGGGCATATAAATTACTATGATTTAAAAGGCATGATGGTTTCACCACACATTCATCTTGTGGTTGCTGAACTGGGCGATGAAATAATTGGCAGCGGTTATGCCCGAATTGAAAATGCCAAACCATATTTAAAGCATAAGCAACATGCTTATTTAGGTTTTATGTATGTATTGTCTGCACACCGGGGCAAAGGTGTAAATATGAAAATTATTGAGGCATTGAAAGAATGGTCTGTCTCGCAAAACGTAACCGAAATGCGGCTGGAAGTTTATCCAAATAACCTCTCTGCCATTTATGCTTATGAAAAGGCTGGGTTTACAGGCTATATGCTTCAAATGAGGCTGGGGTTGGAGGAGTGATAAGAGGATATTTATTAAAGAGTATATGGATCAATAATTGTAAGGCCTGGTATTGTACTAAAATCTTTTAGATTGCGGCTGAATAATGTAAGATTTTGCACAATGGCAGTTGCGGCAATAATTGCGTCAGGTGTTTTTATATTTATTTGCTTTCTAATTTTTATACATTCATCAACAATATTATCATTCAGTGGATGTAATATTGACTTTTTTAAAAAATTTTCAATAGTTGTTTGCTGATGAAGATTAATACGATGATAACCTAATAATTCTATTTTAGATATTACAGACACTTCAGCTATTACATTTGTTAGGATATTAATGGCGGCAGGGGATAGTTTGCCTTCCAGCAGATCAATAATTGCATTCGTGTCAAAAATATAATTCACATTTTTATTGTTTTACCTGTCAGTAAAATCGTTATTCCAGTCATTACGCGATTCCTCTACATGCAGGCGCAAATCATTTGCGTCAGCAGTAGAAAGAGTACCGGCAAAAGTTGCCGCAGGTAGTTTTTGCAGCGCAGGCTTTTCATCATCAATGGCAAACGCAATTATTTCAATGCGCCTGCCCTGCAGATTTTGAGGCAGATCCAGTACAAGCAATGGAGTTTCTTCTGTATATATGATCTTTCTTAACATAACAATGTCATTTTTTTTATTCATAAATCATCTTCTTCAAAATACCCATACGTATCTTAGAATAAAAATACGAAAATCCGGGCGTTTTAGGCGTAAAACTTACAATTGATTGTGTTTGTATCCCTTTCAAAGATACCCTCTGTTCGCGTGAATATTATAGAAAATCCATCACTTTCTAACTCATAATTTTCTTATCCCCCAATCCAACGTATAATACCCGGTTTTCTTTTTATCTTCATTCCATGAAATATGTATTTCCGGGGATTGTTTTATTGTGCTTTATATCCTGCCATTCCCAAAACCTTCCTGCGCCTTTGGGGCCGCCGTATTTGCTGGTACGCAGTTCCGGAAAACTCACACAATTAGCTAATAGCCTTGGACAAGACAGGCTGGGCAGCGAAAAAGAGGGGTATATTGATACCAGCATCTTACTTAAGGTAATTGATTCAACGGGTAATTTATACCATATACAACTTTCAAAATACCACACCGCATATGTTGCAAAAACAGATGTAACGGCTGATACAGCAACACACCTCAAACCTTTTTATCTTACCAACACCTGGGATGAAAAGGCAGGCACAAATGATGACTCTCTTTTTATAAGCATGGATGAACGCCTGCCTTATAAAAGCTGGATGGAGATTGACCCCGCAAGGATAATGATAGAACTATACGGCGTGGAAAGCAATACCAACTGGATAAGCCAACTGAGCAACGTAAAGGAAATTAAGAATGTATATTTTAACCAGGCTGAAGATGATGTGGTGCGTGTAACCATTGAACTGAAACATGCACAGCACTGGGGTTATACCATTGGTTATAAAGGCAATTACCTGTATGTAAGGGTAAAAAGGCAACCGGAGGGATTGAACATTCAAAAATTAAGGATTGCCATTGATGCAGGCCACGGCGGCACCAATGTTGGCGCCGAAGGAATTACAAGCCATGTAAACGAAAAAGATTACACGTTACTGTTTGCAAAAGCGTTACAAAAATACCTGAAGCTAAAGGGCGTTAAGGATGTGATTATGACACGCACGACCGACACCACTTTTGGCAATACCGACCGTGTTGTATGGCTTCAGCAGCAACACCCCGATATACTGGTAAGCCTGCACTTAAATTCTGCCGAGGGTAGCAGCGCACAGGGCAGCAGCACTTACTACAAACATATTGGCTTTCGCCCATTGAGCACTGCTATACTCAAAGAGATGTTGGCGATAGGCATGGACGAATAT
>JABDFW010000111.1 GCA_013286305.1 Bacteroidota bacterium | reverse complement strand
TGCGGCAAAATTGCCAGGATAAGCCCCATAAATCAATAACGATGATCATTCCTGCAATGATGGTGATCTTATTTTCGCATGGTGCCGGCTCTTGGCTGTGTCGGGCAATCCCTAAATCCCGGGTGAATTCTCCCCCATTTTGCACTAATTTCGCCCCGCTAATAAAGTAAAACGTATGAAGCCAATACAGATGGTTGACCTTAAGACACAGTATCACAACATTAAGCCCGAAATAGATAAAGCGGTGATTGATGTGCTGGAGAGTTCTGCTTTTATTGCCGGCAAACCGGTGCAGCAGTTTGCTGAGGCGTTTGCCGCCTATATGGATGTTAAGCATGTAATACCCTGCGCCAATGGCACAGATGCATTGCAAATAGCCATGATGGGGCTGGGCCTGCAACCGGGTGATGAAGTGATAACACCTTCGTTCACTTATATTGCTACCACAGAAGTAGTGGCGTTATTGAGATTGAAACCTGTGTTTGTAGAAGTGGATGCAAAAACATTTTGTATGGATCCTGAATCTTTAAGAAAGGCCATTACATCTAAAACAAAAGCGATTGTTCCGGTACATCTTTACGGTCATGCAGCCAATATGGAAGCCATTATGCAAATTGCGCAGGAGCACAACCTTTATGTAATAGAAGATAACGCGCAGGCAACCGGCTGCGATTATATTTACAAAGATGGCACCAAAAAGAAAACGGGTACCATCGGCACAGTTGGCACTACCTCGTTTTTCCCTTCAAAGAACTTAGGCTGTTATGGCGATGGCGGTGCTATTGTTACCAACGACGATGAACTGGCGGTTAAAATGCGGATGATAGCCAACCACGGGCAAGCCAAAAGATATTATCATGAAATGGTAGGCTGTAACTCAAGGCTTGATACATTGCAGGCAGCTATCTTAAACATCAAACTACCACATCTTGACAGTTATATCGCCGCAAGAAGAAAGGTGGCTGATTATTATGATGATACCTTCGCAAATCACCCAAAAATAACTACGCCGTACAGGGCGCCCTACAGCAACCATGCTTTTCATCAATATACGTTATTATTAGAAGGCGTTGACAGGAACGGGCTTGTTGAATACCTTGCCTCAAAGCAAATATTATTCTCTTCAAACCTTAAATAAGCAATCAATGTATTATTATATCCTTTTAAATCTCCCTCCATAAAGCCGCGTGCATAAATATTACAGCTAACAAGCTAACGCCAGTCATACCAATATGGCCGGGGGCAATGTATTGCCTGAAAGTTCGAACGTTAATTTACGGGAAACAAAAAATCACATATACAAATAGTTTAATTACCTGTAAACATCAAAAACAAAATAATTATGAAATCAACACTACTTAAAAAAAAGCTGGTTTGCCAACTATGCTTTTATTTTGTTTGCATTGTTTGTTGCAGTAAAGTGTATGCAACAAATGTTAGCGGCAACCAAAGCGGAACCTGGACCAAAGCTAACAGCCCTTATATATTAAACGGTTCTATTACTGTGCCGGCAGGACAGAAGCTGATCATTCAGCCGGGAGTTGAAGTGAGGTCGTTAAATTACTCCGATAAATTTGAGGTTGACGGCATTTTATATGCAGTTGGCACCATTACAGACAGCATACGTTTTAATGGCTTTGCCAATACGGCAGTGGCAGACTCGTCTACCAACGGCGGCTTGCTTCTTCTCAATTCAGGCAGTAACACTGACAGCACTGTGCTTGCCTATGTTTCTATGAATAAATGGGGAGACAAAGATTACTATACCGGCGACCAGGCTGCGATAGAGATAGACAAAGGCATTGTTATTATACGCAACAGTGTTATAAGTAATAGCGAATTAAGGGGTATTTACGGTTATAACGACCTAACAAAAATACCGGTGATAACTGGTGTTGTTTTTAACAATAATCCTGTACCCATGTATTTTTTTACAGATAATGTAAGTGGCATTTCCGGTTGTACCAATGCGGCCATCAACCTGCAGGGTGGTACTTTTACCAAGGCTTCAACTATTCCCCAACCAGGCGCAAATTCTTACTACATATTGGATAAAGGCAGCCAGCACTATTTTAATAACGCTAAGCTTACTATTCAACCGGGCGTTGAAATACGCTCAATGAACTATGCCGATAAAATTGAGTTTGATGGTACAAGCGTTTTATCAGCCATCGGTACTGCTGTGGATTCCATACGATTCAGAGGTTTTGCTGATCCTTCAACCACCGGTTCCTCAAACGGTGGCTTTATTAATATCAATTCTACCAGCACTACTGACAGCACAGTAATGGCGTATTTATCAGTGGACAGGATGGGCGATGAAGATTATTACACCGGCGATCAAACAGCCATAGAATTGGATAATGGCAAATGTATTATCCGCAACAGCCTTATAAGTAATAGTGAATTGCAGGGTATTCTTGGCTATAACGACCTGGCTGTAACACCGGTTATTTCAGGCGTAGTATTTGTAAACAACCCTATATCTGTCCGCGTGTTTTCCGATAATGCGGGCGGCATCTCAAATTGTACAAATGCGTATGTAAACCTGCAGGGTGGCACATTTACCAGGGCGAGCACCATATCCAAACCAGGCCCTGGTTCTTATTATATCCTTGATAAAGGAAGCCAGCATTATTTTAATGCCAAACTAATTATACAACCGGGTGTCGAAATACATTCAATGAGTTATGCGGATAAAATAGGCATCGGCGGTGCAGGTGTTTTGTCTGCTATTGGCACGGCAACAGATTCTATCAGGTTCAAAGGTTACCCTGATCCCACAACACCCAAGTCTAACAATGGTGGTTTTATCGACATTAATTCTACCAACACTGCCGACAGTACTGTATTTGCATATATGTCAATGAATGCAATGGGTGATAAAGATTATTACACCGGCGACCAAACGGCCATAGAAATAGAGAATGGCAAATGTACTGTACGCAATAGCCTGATAAGTAACAGTGAGTGGCAGGGCATTCTCGGGTACAACGACCTTGCTGCAACACCGGTTATTTCAGGTGTTACGTTTGTAAATAACCCGATACCTGTCCGGATTTTTACTGACAATGCGGGTGCCATAACAAATTGCACCAATGCCCTTATCAACTTGCAGGGTGGTACGTTTACACACGCCAGCACTATATCAAAACCCGGTATAGGTTCTTACTATATACTCGATAAGGGAAGCCAGCACTACTTTACCGCGGGCAGGCTTACCATACAACCCGGGGTGGAAATACACTCGATGAATTATGCCGATAAAATAGAGCTTGATGACAGCAGTGTTTTGTCTGCTGCAGGTTCCATAACCGATTCAATAAGGTTTAGGGGGTTTGCGGATGCAACTACTGCTAAATCTACAAGCGGTGGCCTTATCATTATCAACTCTTCAGGTACTATGGACAGTTCGGTGATGAAATATGTTTCGGTTAACAACTGGGGCGATAAGGATTATTATACAGGCGACCAGGCTGCCATAGAAATAGACGGTGGTAATTTTGTAATGCGCAACAGCCTTATCAGTAATAGCGAATTACAGGGCATTTACGGATACAACGACCTGGCAGTAAACCCAATTATCTCAGGTGTTACTTTTGTGAATAACCCAATACCGGTAAGATTGTACAGCGATAATGCAGGCGCAATATCAAATTGCACCAACGCGGTTATCAACCTAATAGGCGGCTCTTTTGCGCATGCAAGTACCATATCCAAACCCGGCACAGGTTCTTATTATATACTCGATAAAGGAAGCCAGCACTACTTTACCGCGGGCAGGCTTACCATACAGCCCGGCGTTGAAATACACTCGATGAATTATGCAGATAAAATATCCGTTACAGGTGCCAGCGTGATATATGCGAAAGGAACCGAAACAGATTCCATTTGGTTTAAAGGTTTTCCTGATCCAACAACTACCAATTCATCGCATGGCGGTTTTATAGATATTAACAGCACCGGTACCTCCGACAGCAGCGTATTTGCTTATGTAGGAGTGGACAGGATGGGCGATAAAGATTACTACACAGGCGACCAAACGGCTATAGAACTGGAAAACGGGATACTGCACATTAATAACAGCAGCATACGTAACAGTGAATTAAAGGGTATTTATGGTTACGGGGATGCTACCCATTTAACTGTTTTAAAAAGCAATATTTTCAACAATAAATATGGTGCGGTATTTAACAGCGGAAAGCCATCACTCACAAGAAGTAATATTTATGGCAATGCCGTTTATGGTATTCAAAACCTGAGTGGCGCCACATTGGACACTGTTGAAGCAAGGACCAACTGGTGGGGAGATTCGACTGGCCCGAAACAATCAAGCACCAATCCCAATGGCAAGGGTAACGCTATAACCCTTAAAGTGCGTTACAGGTCATTTCTATTAAGCCCTTACCAGGTAAACGACATTGGAGCCGCTGCAGTAACGGCACCCGCCTCAGGCTGTGGCCTTGCAAGCCCCCAGCAGGTTAAAGTACGCATTACTAATTATGGCAGTAAAACCCAAACCGGCTTTAATATTAGCTACAGGGTAAATAGCGGCGCGGTTGTAACAGAAAATGTGGGTACACTTAGTTTAGCGTCCGATTCAACGGTCACTTATGCCTTTAAAACGCTGGCCAATTTAAGCACACCTGGTACCACTTATACCATAAAAGTATTTACGGCACTTACCGGCGACACCATTAAGGTAAATGATACTGCAAAAGCCGTTGTTATAAATGAAAAACCAAATCTTGGGAAGGATACAACAGTTAATATATGTGCAGGCTCATACAGAAATATTACTACACTGTATAATACCGCATCTTATGTACAACCGGTTTCATGGAGCACAACAAGGCCCGACAGTGTTGTTGCAGGTATATATACTTTAATGGTTACTAACTCTTATGGCTGTAAAGATACTGCCGTAGTAACGGTGGGCAATAATCCGAAACCTAACCTTGGTAACGACACTACAGTTAAAATATGCGCTGGCAGTTATACCAATATAAAAACCCTGTACGATACCACAGGCACTACGCCAACATGGAGTGTTGCAAGGCCGGACAGCGTTGTGGCAGGAACCTACAATTTGTATGTAACCAATAGCTACGGCTGTAAGGATACCGCTGTAATTACAGTTGCCAATAACCCGAAACCAAACCTGGGCAATGATACTACCGTTAAAATATGCACCGGCACTTATATCAGCATAAGAGGTTTGTATGATACCACCGGCTATGTAACGGTTAAATACAGTACACCTAAACCAGACAGCGTAAGCCAGGGCAATTACACTTTAATTGTAACCAATACCTATGGCTGCGCCGACACAGCCAATATTAAAGTAGATACCCTGCCTTCGCCTGCAAAACCAGTGCTTACTAAAACAGGTAATACCACCTTCTGTTTGAGCGATAGCCTTGGGCTGTCAACGAGTTCAACAGGAACGATGCAATGGTATAGAAACAACTCGGCCATTAAACAAGCCACCACTAACAAGTACGAGGTTAAACTGGCAGGCAATTATAAATTGCAGCTAAGCAATTCCGGCAGTTGTACGGTATTCTCAGATTCTGTAGTGGTACATGTTACCGTAGTGCCCAAACCAACGATAACCCTGCTGAACGATTCATTGGTATCATCATCATCAACCGGTAATCAATGGTTTGAAAGCAGCACCCTTATAACCGGGGCAACAGGCCAAAAATACTCACCGGTTAATATTGATGTGTATGAAGTTCAGGTTACCAGTGGCGGGTGCAAATCAGCAATGAGTGACCAGTTCTTCTATACCGCCAATACGCTTACTAAATACCGCATGCCAGGTAATATGCAGGCATTAATGTATCCTAACCCGGCAGTTAACGAGGCTAACCTGCTGGTGAGCGGCAAGGGAGGTAAGGTATTGATAACCGTTACTGATATCACGGGTAAAGTAGTGTTAAAGACTGAAGGGGTTTATAACACCATCATAAAATTGCCGGTGCAAAACCTTGCAAACGGAATGTATATTGTTACCATAAATGATGGTAAAGAAATAAGCTCGCTCAAACTTTTAAGAGAGAAATAAACTCCATCGCTTTATTAAAATGCCCCGCTTTTTGCGGGGTATTTTTTTGGATGTAATATTTTAGAAGAATGGTATCGGCCTTACCCTAAAATAATCCGGACAGTTATACACCAATGACATCGTTTTTGTACGGATAGTTTTCTGAACCACGATTTGTCCAATGGACTCCTGTGGAGGGTAGATTTGTAGGATGATAGGGATTAAATGCTTTACGCTGAATGCCATGCGCAAGGCACTTCATTGCGTAAAGCATATCGAATAAAGCTTTGTGACCTGCCATCTATTTTCCCGAATTAGGATAATTTATCCCGGGCCCAAAGAAACATTCATACGCTGTAATTTTCCCGTCCTTAAATTTAAAGCAATCGCTGTTCCGGAATAATTTGCCGTCTGTCGTCCAAGCATTGGTGATTACAAAGGCCTCATCTCCATTAATGACAAACTCAGTAATTTCGAATTTTTTCATCTTGTAGCAGTTAGGCCAGCACTTGTCCTTAAAGGTCTTTACACTAATATGATCATCAACCGGGCTGGAGAAAGTAAACCCGTCAGCGAGAACTGGCTGTATCAAATTCCAATCTTTGTTCACAAAGGCGGTATAATAAGCCATAATGGCTTTGCCATTTGATCCATTTTGGAGCACTGTTGCCTGGACAGAAGAGGGCGTCTGGGCAAATGCTGCCTTGCAAGACAGGAGCATACAAACTAAAAGAACTTTGCCAAAAAGAGCAGATCTTTTCATAATTTTTGTTTTATTGTAGTTGGCCGGTGGCCGAGGCAGTAAATTAGCACAATATCCTGCGCAACTACCGAGATGTCTATGAATAAATGGTTTGGCCGTATAAACAGCAGGATACAACGTATGATCACGGAGTGCCGGCATTTGCAATCATTGGGGCGGTAGTGCTAAACTTGCCGCAGAGTTAGCCAGCTAATACAAAAAGGCCTTTGGCTAAACTCTGCGGAGAAAGTAAATTAAAAGCTAAAACTATTAGTGTAATGTTGTTTTGAATTTTCACTTTCCGCAATGCCTTTCTGTTGGCCTGGTGTTATGCGCCGGAAGTTACTGAGTGAATTTGGCCAAGCCGTGAGCAATTAACAGCAGTTTTACATAGGGCCATGAATATGCCATTTAGCCTTAACGCAATGAATACCAGACGGAGTCTGGGTTTTATAAAGAAATCCTTAGAGCGTTGCACTAACTCTAGGTCATAGAAATCGTTGGGCCTTTGGCTAAACTCTGCGGAGAAAGTAATTGCCCCGATCCTTTAGGCCGGGGGTTAGTGAGCAGAATAAGTTATTGGGCTTTAGCCCTGTTACTATTTGATATTTTTAATATAGGACTTGCGCGAGAATGCGGTTGCGATTACAGAAAGCCGCTTTTTATTGTTTATAATGTAAGTCTTATCTTACATGTGATTCATATAACAGAATTTTACAGAAAAATAAGCTATACTATAACAACTCAATTTCATGATAACAATTTTTCTTGGGGCAGGATTCTCTAGAATAGCTGGTATTCCTTTAGCTTCTCAACTCTTTGAAGAACGACCAAACGTAGATAAGATTACTCGTAAGAAATTAGTAGCACAAGTTGTTTCTAGTTGGGAGAATTGGTATAATCAAACAAAAGGTACTTCTGAACAATTTCTGGCTTATCTCGAAAAACAAGGATCTACAGAGTGGAGGCAAGCAGTATGGTATGTTGCTCTTGCAATTACAATTCCTTTGGCGAGTGTTGAATATGTTGGTGCGATCCCCACAATCATTAGACATAACATAAACCGAACAACTAATGACGCGACACATGAAAATTTTTGGACAACAATTTTTAAAAAAACTGAAGACGTAACTGTAATTACTACTAATTATGACATTTTAGCCGAGAGGGGACTAAGGCACGAGCCGCGACCACGGATACACAGACCGGGCTTCAATTATGGATGTGGAGAAGAGAACTTAATAGGAGGTGGATATCCTTCATATACACATATTAGACCTATAAGAATTTCTGGCAAAGTACCGCTAATTAAATTACATGGCAGTATTTCTTGGGCGGTTAAAAATGGGAAACTTATCCATTATCATGATTGCCGTCCAGCAATTAGGGGAGATGCTGCAATTTTGGCGCCTATTACTGAAAAAGAGCCTCCTTCATTTTTACAAACACAATGGGATCAAGCTAGTAAAGCCTTATCAGCATCTAATAAGTGGATAATAGTTGGATATAGTCTTCCATTTTATGACCTGGCAATACAGAAATTATTTCTCGACAATAGTAACCATAAACCAGAAATTCACCTATTTGACCCTAATAATAACGTAGCAAAATCATTTGCAAAGTTATTGCCGGATTTACTAATTAAAGAACACGAGGGACTTCCAAACGGTATAAGCGAATTAGATTCAATGCTATGATTTAAGAATACCGTGATTATTAATTAACGCCTCAATCTTCTTTTTTCTAAGGTGCATGTCGGTTTTTACCCCTCAATACGCAAATCTAAACTGGATATGAGCATGTAAATTGATTACATTTCGATTAACGCAAGTCTCCCGACCTGTGCTTTGCTATCACTTAACTTTAATTTGGAAAGAGGTTCATTTATTAAAGCATGCTTTGAGGCTAACTAAGTAATGGGAAGGCACAGGGCGGGAGACCTGCGCCAGAGCGATGCCCATCGAAACATCAGGAGAATGGATGCGTTTTTAGTTGGCATAAAGTCTGCGGTGTAAAGTGCAGGGGGTCGTTGAAGGGAATCGTGAGGTTGCTGGGTTCGAATCCCGCCTGTCACCCAAAATGACGGCTCCACATTATGGTGGCAGTAGCTCAAGCGGTTAGAGCGCATGACTGATATTTTGAAAAGCGGTATTTATTACCGCTTTTTTGCCTTTATTGCGCAAGTAAATATTTGAATAAACGAGTAACTATGTATCCGTCACGCAAAAAAATTATTTGTTTAGTGGAAGTTGCAATTATCTAAAATAATTTGTATAATTGTCTATAGTAAGAAAACTAAATATGGAAGAATCAAAAAATAAAATTGTTCATGCTTTTGAAGGCAGAAACTCAAATTTCAAAAAGAGCCTATATTAAAAATATCAGATATTTATAGGTATAGAGATATCATACTCCAAAGGTTCGTTAATGAATTAAAAGAATCAAACGACGATTTATTTGACGGAGTTGAAAATCCAGTCTATTTTGTTGAACAAACCTTATTCGAATACATAAATTCGGAACCTATCTAAGCTATTATAATTCAAACGCTCAGACCAATTTATTTCCCTTCGTCGCGGTGTGCCATTAGCGATGGTTTGTGAAAAGGAAGGCATTGTGTAACATGTTTAGGACAAAGCCCAATTAAGTGCAAAAGGCAGCCATACTCTCTCCCCGAATT
>JABDFW010000110.1:8915-9490 GCA_013286305.1 Bacteroidota bacterium | reverse complement strand
GGCCTCAAGCAAACTGTTACTGGCAAGGCGGTTGGCGCCATGCAGCCCGGTGGAAGCGCATTCGCCTGCCGCGTATAAATTCAGGATGGATGTGCAGCCCATGCTGTCTGTTTTAATGCCGCCGCAGCTATAGTGTGCCGCCGGAGCAACAGGTATCATTTGGTGCATAACATCAATGCCTATTTTAAGGCAGCGCTCATAAATATTTGGAAAGTGGTGGATGAACTTTTCTTTATCCATGTGCCTGCAGTCAAGATACACGTGTTCTGTACCGGCGCGTTTCATTTCGTTGTCAATAGCACGGGCAACAATGTCGCGCGGGGCAAGGTCTTTGCGGGCATCATACTTTTCCATAAAGGCCTCTTCATCCTTATTCCTAAGTATCCCGCCATCCCCGCGAACAGCCTCGGTTATCAGGAAGGAGGGCGAAGTGCCGGGTTCGTACAACGCCGTAGGGTGAAACTGGATAAACTCCATGTTCTCAATTTTGCCTTTGGCACGGTATGCCATGGCAACGCCGTCGCCGGTCGCGATCTTGGGGTTGGTGGTGGTGCGGTAAGCCTGGCCATTGCCTC
>JABDFW010000110.1:0-8905 GCA_013286305.1 Bacteroidota bacterium | reverse complement strand
GCCTCCGGTTGCTAAAAGAGTAACGGGGGCAAGTATCTTTTCTATTAGGTTGGAACGGAGGTTTAATACATAAACGCCATAACAGGTTATATCGGCTGTCGATTTGGTAACCAAAAAGCCAAGATGATGCTGTGTGATAAGGTCAACTACAAAGCAGTGGTTTATCAGCTCGATGTTGGGGTACTGTTTCAGTTCTTCCACCATGGCACGCTCAATTTCCTTGCCTGTAATATCTTTATGGTGCAGTATGCGGTTTTCGCTGTGGCCGCCCTCTTTGCCAAGAGAGTAATCGCCGCTTTCGTCTTTGTCAAAGCGGGCGCCGTATTCAATGATCTCTTTTATACGCTCCGGGCCTTCGGTAACAACTATCTCAACTACATGCCTGTTGCATAAGCCATCGCCGGCTATAAGGGTATCTTCAATATGCTTTTCAAAGCTGTCTTTCGCCTCATCCCAAACCCCCGCAATGCCACCCTGTGCGTATTTGGTGTTTGTTTCGTCAGTACGCGCTTTTGTAATCACCGTTACTTTTTTATCCGCAAAATGCCTGGCTGTTTTAATAGCATAAGTTAAACCTGCAACCCCTGAGCCTATTACCAAAAAGTCTGTTTGCATTCAGCAATTTTGGGCAAAGGTAGTCAATAGTCGTTAAGCCCATTAAGGGCAGATGATTGCAGATTGGCGATTGCCAATTTCCGATTGGTGGCGCCTTTATCGTTATCAAAAAAATCTGCAATCCGCAATCGCCAATCTGCAATAATTAAAAGAGATGAGGAATGTATGGTATCTGCTAAAATTCCTATCTTAACATTAAAATAAAACTATGGAACCCTGGAGAACCGGAAAAGTTATCAGGATAGAAGATGCTACATACAACACCAAACGTTTTTGGATACAAGTTCCTGAAGTAGATGTTTTTGATTTTAAGCCCGGGCAATTTGTAACGCTTGACCTGCCTATACATGAAAAAAAGAATAAGCGCTGGAGAAGCTATTCCATTGCATCGCATCCCGATGGCAGCAATATTATTGAGCTGGTGATTGTTTTATTGGAAGGCGGCGCCGGTACAACCTACCTATTTAACGAGGTTACAGAGGGCTCAGAATTCCCGCTAAGGGGCCCGCAGGGGGTTTTTACCTTGCCCGAAACAATAGATAAAGATATTTTTTTAATATGCACAGGCACGGGCATTGCACCATTCAGGTCAATGGTGCATTACATTAAATTGCACAACATAGCGCATAAAAATATATATCTTATGTTTGGATGCCGGCTGCTAAAAGACTGCCTTTATGGGGAAGAAATGAAGCAACTGGATGCGGAAATGAAAGATTTCCATTACCTGCCTACCTTTTCCCGCGAAAGCACTGAAAGCAACGTGCGGATCGGGTATGTACACGCCATGTATGAAAGTATCATACAGGAGGCAAAGCCTGATGCAAGTTTCTATTTATGCGGCTGGAAGAATATGATTGACGATGCCCGTAAAAAGATTCAGGATTTAGGTTACGATAAAAAAGAGGTTCACTTTGAATTGTATGGCTAGCAACATCTTTAACTATCAGGAAACTTTTAACTGGGCTTTCTTAGGCATGTTATTACTTAACTCGTAATTCTCTTTTTCAATAACAGAGATTTTTTCTTCAAGGGATAGGATGCGGGAATGGTTTCTCAGCATTTCATCTTCAAGTTTCAAAACTTTCCTTTTTTGTTTAGCATTGATAGCAAGCCTTACCAATAAGCCAAGAACAAAACCAACAGCTCCGAAAATTAAGACTCCCCAAATTGAATAAATGTCTCCAAAAAAAATGTCAATGGTGTGTGTCATAGACTCCGATTTTTAGGTTTAAATGAACGAATGCATTAATAACATACGGCATGCCAAATAAATGGTTTACCGAAAAAATAAATAAAAATCTTTTGGGGGGACTGCAAATGTAATAAATATTAGCAAATTGAATTAAGTACAATCTTTTTTATTTCTTTTACAGGTATTCTTTCCTGTAGCATCGTATCCCGGAAACGGATGGTAACAGTCTGATCCTCCAGCGTTTGATGGTCAACTGTAACACAAAAAGGCGTTCCAATGGCATCCTGCCTGCGGTAACGCTTGCCAATAGCATCCTTTTCTTCGTAAAAACACCGGAAATGCGGTTTACACTCGTCCATGATGGCCCTTGCTACTTCGGGAAGCCCATCCTTTTTGGTAAGGGGAAAAACAGCCAGCTTTATGGGTGCTATCACTGGCGGAATATGTAAAACCACCCGGCTGTCTTTGCTGCCATCGTCTTTAATTAGTATCTCTTCGTCGTAGGCATGGCTTAAAATCAGCAGGAACATCCTGTCTAACCCAATGGAAGTTTCTATCACGTAAGGTATATAATTGCCAAAAGGCTTGCCGGTTTTTTCATCAATCTCGGCGTCAAAATACTGCATTTTCTTCTTGCTGTACAACTGGTGCTGGCTTAAATCGAAATCCGTTCTTGAGTGAATACCCTCCACCTCTTTAAAGCCGATAGGGAATTCATATTCAATGTCCAGGGCGGCATCGGCATAATGGGCCAGTTTTACATGGTTGTGGTAGCGGTATTTTTCGGCAGGTATGCCTAAGCTTAAATGCCATTTCAAACGGGCCTCCTTCCAATACTCATACCACTCTTTTTGTGTGCCGGGGCGGATAAAGAATTGCATTTCCATCTGCTCAAACTCCCGCATACGGAAAATGAATTGCCTTGCAACTATCTCATTTCTAAAGGCTTTGCCTGTTTGGGCAATACCAAAAGGTATTTTCATACGTGCCGTTTTCTGCACATTTAAAAAGTTAACGAAAATACCCTGTGCTGTTTCAGGCCGCAGGTAAATGGTATCGGCTTCTTCTGACAAAGAGCCAATTTGGGTGGAGAACATTAAATTAAACTGGCGAATATCCGTCCAGTTGGCTGTTCCGCTAACAGCGCAGATTATCTTATTGTCTTCTATCAGTTTTTTTAAACCGGCAAAATCATCTTTGGCAATCAGCGAATCCATCAATCCCAATATATCTTCCGCTTTTGCTTCCTGCCCGGTTTCTTTCAGGCTTTCAGTATAGCCCTCTATTAAATGGTCAACCCTGTAGCGTTTCTGGCTATCCCTGTTATCAATCATCGGGTCGCTGAAATTATCAACATGCCCGCTTGCTTTCCAGGTTGTGGGGTGCATAAATATAGCGGCATCAATACCCACAATATTCCCGTTCAGTTGCGTCATGCTTTTCCACCAATAATCGCGGATGTTTTTCTTTAGTTCGCTGCCAAAAGGGCCATAATCGTACACTGCACTTAACCCATCATATATTTCACTGCTCTGAAATACAAAACCATATTCTTTTGCGTGCGAAATGATCGCCTGAAACCTATTTTCCTGTATGCTCATAACACGGCAAAGATAACGGTTGCAGCTTATTGGGCAACCACTGCTTTTGGCTTTTTAGAGGCATGGAATTTGTAAAAATGTCAACAGGGCCTAAAATTTATTCAAGCATGAAAGGCCGTTTAATTTAAAATAATACTATATGAAAAAGACCATTTTTAAAGGGTTACTGATGATCGGGTTGCTTACAGGTTTTAACGCCGTAAGCCATGCCCAGCACATTTTTGTAAAGGTGCAGCCGGTTGCACCGGTTGTTGAACGGCCAGCGCAACCATCGCCGCAGCATGTTTGGATAGAAGGGGAATGGGTTTGGAGAACTGATAATTACATATGGCAACCAGGCTACTGGATGATACCCAGGCCACACGAGGTTTGGATTACCGGCCATTGGCGCAGGGCATACGGTGGCTGGAACTGGGTACCAGGCCACTGGAGACGGGTAATTTAAAAAAGGGGCACGCCGCTACGCCTTTTTAACAACCTTTATAAGCTGGAAAAATAAAACAGGGTTAATATTTTGTTAGCCCTTTTTATTTTTATGGGGATGATAGTTTATATTACTTTAGCAAAAAAATTGACTATCCGGAATAAACCTATTTGTTTAAATACCGTCTCTTTACTCTAAAAATCAATCTTTTATGAAAAAAATCTGCAATGTTTTATTGCTAACGCTTTTTTTGGCAACCTTAGGCTTAATAAGCCACGCACAATTTATTTCGATAAAAATACAACCTTTCCCGCCTGCTTATGAAAGGCCTGCCCCTCCATCAGAACGCCATGTTTGGGTTGATGGCGATTGGGTTTGGAGCAACGGCCGTTATGTTTGGCATGCTGGATTCTGGACAATTCCGGAGCCTTACCATATTTGGGTTAAAGGATACTGGGAAACCAGGAACGACGGAAACACACAATGGATACCCGGGCATTGGGGAGTTGTAGACCAGCATATTTTTGTTAGAGAGCGGCCCAGGGATGTTATTGAAACACGCCCGGCAGCACCTTCTCCCCGCCACGTTTGGATAGATGGCGAATGGGAATGGCGAAATAATAGCTATGGCTGGAAGGCCGGCTATTGGACCTTACCTCAAGCACACCAAAGATGGATAAAAGGCTATTGGGCAAGACACCCTAACGGAACATGGTTTTGGGTTCGCGGGCATTGGGTTGAATTTTAATTAATTTGTTGAACTTTAATAAATGAAATGCCGTTCCGGAATAGTACCCGGAACGGTCTTTTTTGTGTTTGCGGCCTGCCAAATTGCACCCACTGTATTGCACTGCCGGTTAATACGGGAAATGCCGTTTTTTCCTAAAATAAATAGGGTGCCGGCTTATTCGTTTTCCAGCATCCTGTTATAAGCCATAATAAACAATGCGCCAAGGTTTTTGTAAGGGGGTACATAGTCTTCAAAAAGGTCTTTTGACAAGCTCAATTTCCCCAGGTTGTTCCACAAGGCAGGCCAGTTAAGGTCTTTGCCCTGCCTTACTGTTTCTAAAACTGCGTTAATGATCGGCTCATTAACCGACCCGCTGCCTACCTGTTTTGATGCAACAATATGTGCCGTTGGGCAACGGGTTAATACCTTATTTAAACTCTGGTAGCCGCCGCAACTGCCTAATAATATAACCTGGGCAGAAGACACCAGTTGTTTAAGCGTGGAAGGCAGGTAATAGCTGTGCCCCCTGTGTATAACAATAACAGGGTTAAGATCGTTGCTGAATAAATAATCGCCCAGGTCGTGCTGCGCTTTATCGTCCAGGCTTTTCTTTTCATCCAGGGGCTTATTAGTGTAGATCACCACATGCGTGCCATGTGTTGAGGAAACAGTTACCCATTCCGGGTTGTTGGTGATTTTCCAGTTGGAATTGCTGACGCTGCTGATGAACGAATTAAAATTAGTCTCCCCATCCTTGTCGCCATAGGTAAATTGTTGTACAATTATTTTGCCCGATGTATCCTGCAGGTTTTTATTACTAACAAAATAAACCGGCGGAATGCCCAGTAATTTTGAAACATCAACCCGGTTAGTGGTGTCCATAGACAGGAACAGGATGTTGAGGATGCCATAAATATTTTTGCCCCTTGTATTACCTGCATCTTTTGCTTTTTGCAGGTTATACTGCACTTCTGTAAGTATAAGTTTACGCAAGGCTTTATCATTTACGCTGGCAAAGGAGTTTGCAACGTCAACAGCATCTTCAAGGCTATTGGTTTTATCAAGGCCTTTTACAAAGGCCTTCATCAGCAATTCGGCATTATCTTTATCCATACGCTTTAAAAAATCATCCAGCGTATTATAATTAGCCGCCATTTTTATAAATTTCTTAAAATGGTCAAACCGCACGTTCATCAACAAACTGTCGCCCTTCTGCATTTTTTTAAAAATGCGCGGATATACGCCCTTTACATAACTGGATGTATAAATTTCTTCCTCGCAAAGCACTGCCAGGTAATACAACTCTTCAGGGCTAAGATTATCAATTATCTTAAAACGTACATTGTCGGGCGATTCATGCAGAGCGTTAATTTGGCTAACATATATATCATTAGCATTAAAAGCCAGTTTTAGGGTAAGGTCTTTCATGGCCATTGGCGTGTCTTTTTGTCTTACCCGGTCAGCGTAATCTATTTCTGTTTTTACCAATAGCTTATAATATTTAGCGCTGTCGTTAATAACAGACGCTATTTTTTCAAAGGTTGTTTTATCGTGGTACAGGTCATCAAGAAAGGGAAACAATTGCCTGCCTGTTTTCATTCGGGCCATTTGGCTTATAATTTTTACCAACGGGTCGTCGCAATGGTGAATTGAATCTGCAAGAGCGTCGTAAGCTGCGGCATTATCGTATGTTGCCTGCGGATCGCGGTGCGCCGCAATAATTATAAGGCTGTCAGTAAAAGGAAGCCCGGGGTGAGTTCTTAAAATATCATATATTTTTTCCGGGTGTACTTTTAAATATTTAAGAAGGGCAATGTTTTTAATGGCCTCTATACCGGCATTTTTGCTATACGCAAAATTGCTGATAATGATCTGTTCTATCTGGTAAGAATATTGGGTTACAATTCCCTCAATAGATTCATTGTTCAGTTCAAGAGGCAGGCATTGTGCAAACACATTCACAAGGTCGGGCAAAATGGCAACAGAATCCCTTTTGCCCCTGCAGGCGCTAACATATTCACCAAGAGCCTCATTCAATCCCCTCAAAAATTTTATTTTATTATTATTATCCATTTTTGCATTAGCTTCAATAGCTGCCTGCAGTGAATCTATTTTGCCTGTAGCAGCATAATTAAGATCGCCTGTTATGCCCGGCAACGCTAAAATATCTTTTTGGGTACGGTCTATTTGTTCATGAAAATAAGCCCTGCTTAGGGGTGTGTTATTTTTAGCAACCTGGGCGTTTACAAAGGTAGCTAAGCAAAAAAAGGCAATTACTGTATATATCTTGTTCATTCTAAATAAATATCTCTATGCGTGCAAAAATATTACCAAAACTAACAATATACCCCTTAACAATAATATAATGCTATAAGTAGCATATAACTGAATTGTAAAATTATTTTTGTGTAAATATATTGTTAATGGAAACTAAGGCACAAAAGATACTGGTTGCGGACGATGAGAACGACATATTGGAAATAATTCATTACAACCTTACAAGAGAAGGATATGATGTTTATACCGCCAAAGACGGAAACGAAGCGCTGGAAAGGGCCAGGCAAATTCACCCCGACCTGGTTATCCTTGATATTATGATGCCCTATAAAACCGGTATAGAGGTATGCAGGATATTAAGGACAAACGAAGCTTTTGATGATGTATTGATCATTTTTCTTACGGCATTAAGCGACGAAACATCGCAGGTAAAGGGGCTGGAGTCAGGCGCTGATGATTACATAAATAAGCCAATAAGCCCAAAAGTATTGGTAAGCCGTGTAAATGCGGTGTTTAGAAGATTGCATAAAGAAGCAGGGAAAACGATAGAATTGGGCAATATTGTAATTGACCCGGAGAAGTTTCTCGTGGTGATAAATGAAAAAGAAGTGATGCTGGCTAAAAAGGAATTTGAATTGTTATACCTGCTGGCCTCCAAACCGGGGCGCGTTTTTTTGCGTAACGAAATACTTAGCCAGGTTTGGGGCAATGACGTAATAGTTGGCGACAGAACCATTGACGTACATATTAGAAAAATTCGTCAAAAATTAGGTGTTGACTGCATTACTACCGTTAAAGGGGTGGGGTATAAATTTGAACTATAAGCGGGCAGCCTTACTTCCCCTATCATACGCCTTGGGTTTTTCTGAAACAGGTATTTACTGCTGCAGGTACAAAGCCCTAACAAAAAACTAATGTATTTTTGCCAGTGATCTTATAAGTTGCATAAAGGATGTTTAAAATAAAGAACTTTTCACCAAACCAGCTCTCCGCTTTAACTGCCCTGATATTGTCACTGCCCATAGCAACGGGTTATTATTTATTGCAAAACAATTGGGCAATGTCCTTAATGGTATTGGCTATTTTTTTTATTGGCAGCTACCTGCTTGTCCGCTATGTACTTGAATCGTTCATCAACCGTAAAATAAAGCTTATTTATAAGTTTATTTACCAAACGAAGGCGAGTAAAAGAGAAGAGATGTATTACAAATATATCCTTCCGCAAAAAAGCATTGACGAGGTAAAGGATGATGTGGAAAAATGGGCAAAGCAGCGAACGGAAGAAATTGAGATGCTGGAAAGTAACGAGGCCTACAGGAAGCAATTTTTACAAAACCTGAGCCACGAATTTAAGACTCCCATTTTTGCCATACAAGGCTATGTTGACACTTTGCTTAACGGCGCAATTGACGATGAAGCAGTAAATAAAAAGTTCCTGGAAAATGCCGCCAAAAATGTTGAAAGGATGGTAAACCTGGTGAACGACCTGGATGCTATAACTAAACTTGAAAGCGGGGAACAGCCTTTATATAAACAGAACTTTGTAATACAGGACCTGATAAAAGAAGTTTTTGAAACATTGTCAATAAAAACAGCACAGCGTAATATTAAAAGCAGTATTAAAAAAGGCTGTGAACAGCCTATAACTGTATTTGCCGATAAAGAAAAAATACTGCAGGTATTAATGAACCTTGTGGAAAATGCCACCAAGTATGGCAAACAGGACGGGCATATTACCGCCAGCGTGTATAAAACCGACGAAAACCATGTATTGATAGAAATAAGCGACGACGGCATCGGCATTGCCGAAGAACACTTGGGCCGCATATTTGAACGTTTTTACCGCACTGACAGCGGAAGAAGCCGCAATGTAGGCGGCACCGGTTTAGGCCTTGCCATCTGCAAACATATAATTGAAGCCCACGGGCAAAGCATACACGTACGCAGCAAACTTGATGTAGGCACAACCATTGGGTTTACACTGGCAGCGAGAAAGGATTAAGCCCCCATCTCCTAAAGGGGGGTTATACACCTATCTTCTTATCTACGAATACGAATCAATA
>JABDFW010000109.1:2470-9593 GCA_013286305.1 Bacteroidota bacterium | reverse complement strand
CTTATGAAGATTTGGTATCATATATGTATAGATTATTATACCTTGAAAGTAGCATTCCAAAAAGCAATGCAAAAAGCATTTTTCGCTTACAGAACAACAAAGGGAGGCAGTAGCACAGTTCATCACCAACAAATTACTTAAAAAAATAACACTGCCTAAAGAAGCATATACCACATTTTCTTATGGCAAAAGCGATACGTTGCATGATTATTCCGGCTGGGGTGGCAACCTTACAGGCACCGGTTTCAGGACGGCTGCGCAAGCAGGGATAACACCGGCAAACGTTGGAACACTTGAGTTAAAGTGGTCATTCGCTTTTCCTAACGCTAACGAAATGCGCAGTAAACCTGCTATTACCGGCGATTGGTTGATAATAGGCAGCGAGCCGGGTGAAGTGTATGCATTAAACAGGCAAACAGGTAAAATAGGATGGCATGTTACGGCAACGGGAAGTATAAGAGGGGGTATAGTAGTTGCGAAAAACGCTAATAAACCTGTTGCCTATTTTGCCGATGGTTCAACTTATGTATATGCTGTTGATGTTAAAAGCGGTAAAATTTTGTGGAGCGCCCGTGCCGGGGTTGACCCTCTTTCAATGTGCACCGGTACTGTAGCTGTTTATGGCGGCAGGGTGTTTGTGCCTTTAAGCTCTTTGGAAGTTGTAGCTGCAGCAGACGGAAATTATAAATGCTGTACTACATCAGGCGGGGTTACAGCGCTGGATGCTAAAACAGGAAATATTTTATGGTATCACCGTGTTATTACAGACAGTGCTACGGCAAGAAGTAAAAAGAGGAATGGAAAGCTTTTTTATGGCCCCTCGGGCGGGCCGGTTTGGTGCAGCCCAACCATTGATACAAAAAGAGGCTTGTTGTATATTGGCACCGGCGAGAACTACACTGAGCCCGCAACCAATACCAGCGACGCCATACAGGCGATTGATATAAAAACAGGCAAGCTCGTGTGGAATTTCCAGGCAACACCGCATGATATGTACAATGTAGCCTGCCCTGCATTGGTAAATTGCCCCGATAAGAATGGCAGAGACCTTGATTTTGGTATGGCGCCGGTTCTAATAACCGGTACTGATGGCAAAGACAGGCTGCTGGCAGGCCAAAAAGCCGGGGTGGTATATGCTTTATCTCCGGGCGATGGAAAACTGCTTTGGAAAACTCGTGTAGGCAAGGGTGGTATGCTGGGCGGCATACACTGGGGCATGGCCACGGACGGAAGAAACATATATGCAGCCAATGCTGATAATAAGCTCGCACTAAATCCGGATGATTCAACCATACAGGCTACACCGGGTATATACGCGCTTGACATAGTAAGCGGCAAAGTGGTTTGGGCTGCACCTACACCGTCTGTGCAGGGCAAACAAAGTTATTTAACTGCTAACTCCGCAGCGCCGGCCGTTATACCGGGTATTGTGTTTGCAGGAAGCTTAGACGGGTACATAAGGGCTTATTCTACAGAGGACGGGCATATTTTGTGGGATTATAATACCATACAAAAATATACAGCAGCGGATGGCATAGAGGGCAATGGCGGTTCGCTTGATTGTGCGGCGCCTGTAATGGCTGACGGAATGTTATTTGTAAATTCAGGTTACGCACAGTTTGGCGAAAAAACTGGTAATGTATTGCTCGCATTTGAAGTGAAGAAGTGATGAAGGGTGAGCAGTTAAAGAAAAAAAGGCACAAGAAAATATTTATTCCATGGGATGAGGTATTTTTCTTTTTCCGCGTCTAAAATCAATCCCTGTTACTTCGCATATCAACCGTTCAATTTCATCGAAATCCCAACTATAAATATTCTCTCCAAATTTTACAGTTTTGCCATTATAGTCAAACGCAATTCTATTATCGCCATGCATTTCACTTATAACCTTTTGCTCGGTTTGAAAACCTAAATAATCAAAGGTTTGCCCGGCTAATGGGTGCGCGGTTGTCTCCGGTTTATCAAGGCTTCGAAAATTCGAAATCCCCGCTGTTGCGTATGTACTTGCTTTATGTGAAAGAAAGCCGCGCCTGGATATTGTCAGGCTATCCTTAATGATAAATAACTTCTCTGTTTGTAGAGCCTTGTTTATAAATCTATATCCCGCAATTAAATAAACGGCACCAAATACTATAGCAAAAATTATTAGACCAATGCTGTTTGAGCTTGCAAACATAGTCACAACAAAGGCTATTGCCGCAATTGAGAAACAGGAAAATTTTATGATATATAAAATTTTACCCCTTGTATCAAACGGTTTTGAGAGCGTGATAATTTTCCCTTCCGGGAAGTCTTTTATATTCATATAGGTTTCCTGTTTAACATATTTGTATTACAGGTGGGCTGTTGATGTGGATAATGTTAAGTCACAAATTACTTACTTACCAAAGATAGCAGATTTATGAATATTAGCGTGGGGTGCATTTCAAATTTTCGATATTGAAGCTTTGCTCCGCCGCGGCGGCCTGCCTGTTTGTAGTAACCCGGATATGTAATTGTATTTTTACCCATCGGGGCTACGCCTTATGTAAATGGGTAGCCCCGCCGCGGCGGGGCAACGCGGAGAATGTTTTTGTATATTTTCTACAAACAGGTAGTGCCTACGGCACATATATGAGCGAAAATTTGAAATGCACCCTTAGCGTGTATTCAATAGGTCGAATTTGATATTGACCAGTAAATTATTTTAACCCCTTCATGAACCCCAACGTGGTGATATAGTCTCACGCATAAATTAATAATAAAACATTCAAACCGGTAAGGTGCGTTAACTGGGGATAATACTGATATATCTTGTTTTAAGTGTAGTATGTTTTATATGTCACCCGCCGCGGCGGGTTTATTCCAGTTTGCTTATCCCTTTTCTATAATAATGTCAGCCCATTCGGGCTTTACAGTGTAATAATTTTCGATCCTTATACAATTTCCCGTGACTCATTGTCCAGGTTATTTTACTTACTATATTTATTAGGTCACAACAATGTTTATTTTTGAACAGTACAAAGATCTGCCAGTTTTTAAAAAGAGCTTATCAAATTATTTTAATCTATCAAAATGTCAACCAACATATCTGTACGGCCTGTAACCCAAAGCGATCATGACGAATGGCTTACACTGTGGGAAGGGTATAACACATTTTATGTGAGAGCGGGCGAAACTGCATTGTCGTCTGAAATTATTCAAATGACCTGGTCGCGTTTTTTTGATGCATATGAGCCCGTTCACGGCATTGTTGCTGAGAGTAATGGTAAACTCGTTGGCCTGGCACATTATATTTTCCACCGGAGCACCATATCTATCACACCTGTTTGTTATTTGCAGGACCTATTTACGGCGACTGAAGAACGTGGCAAAGGAATAGCAAGGGCGCTGATAAATGAAGTGCATAAGCAGGCTGCGCTTGCCGGGTCACCCCGTTTGTACTGGCAAACACACGAAACAAATGCAACAGCTATGAGGCTTTACGATAAAGTAGCAGAGCGTTCTGGATTTATTGTTTACAGGATGATGATTTGAATTAACCAGCTTGAAAAAATTATTTCAACCTTACCCGCATAACATAACTGCTGCAGGTTATATAAATAGTTTTTTGATCATCTGAAAAAGCACAGTTGGCAGTTTTAGTGCCGGTATAAATTCGCGCCAGCAGTTTTCCGGCGGGGTTAAACAGCCACAGCCCTTCAGGGCCGGCGGCAAATATGTAACCACTTTTGTTAACTTTCATGCCGTCGGGATTTCCTGCATTGGTGCCATCATATTCTTTGGCATGATAAAACAGGCTTTCGTTTTTAATAAGGCCATCATCATTCAGTTCATACTTCATCCATATCATATTCAAAGAGTCTGAATTAGAAACATACAATATTTTTCCATCCGGCGAAAATGCTATCCCGTTTGGAAGTTTTAATTCTTTGGTTACAAGGTCAAGCTGCCCTGATGGCTTAAGACGATAGACACCCTGGAAATCCAATTGTTTTGCCGTGTCCTCTAATCTTTTATCCAGGCCATAAGGAGGATCAGTGAAATAGAGGTCGCCATTGGCGCTATACACCAAATCATTGGGGCTGTTTAATTTTTTGCCAAGATAATTATCAGCAAGGGTGACGAATTTGGATATTGGGTTATTCAATGGCGCATCCATTCGTGCAATACGCCTGTCGCCGTGCTGGCATAAAATCAGGTTACCTTTTGCATCAAGTGTAAGCCCGTTAGAACCCGGCTCTTTCTCAACCTTGCGGCCACCAGTATTGCCCGAAGGTGATAAGTAAACAGAAGAGGCCATCCCCTCTTTCCATTTCATTATTTTGTTGTTTGGAATATCTGAGAAAAGAAGGTAATCCCCATCTTTAACATATACCGGCCCTTCAGACCATTTATAGCCACTGTCAATAACTTCGATGGCTGCCGATGAATCAATCACATTCAACGCTTCTTTGTCTATTATCTCAATTCTTCTTGCTGCATTAACTTGTTTTGCAAAATCAGAAGCGGGTTGCTTGTTCGGCTGGCAAGCAGCCAGGAATAATGTAATACACAAAGGGATGGTTATGTTGCGGGCTTTCATATTGCAGGCAGTTTTATGCCCTATAATATTATGGAGATTTGCGAGCTTTTCAAAATAAAAAAGATGTTTCCTTAGAGACTGTTTAAACTTTTATTTAAAAATACACGTTGCCCAACGTCTGACCCCAGCTTAAAAGCCAATGTCATTTAGTTAAGAGAATTTATTTATGGAATAATGGGTTTTTATTGAACCCCGTTAGGGTTCTATGTCATTTTAAATTCTTATCCCCCGAATTTCATTCGAGGCTAATCAAATTCAACCCTTTCAGGGTTAGAAGAAATGTCAAAATGTTTAACTTAGCCTGCCTTCTACCCCAACGGGGTTGACTGAATAGCCCCGGATTTTATCCGGAGTGGAGGTAGAATCGCTTCATGAACCCCTGTAAGGGGTTCAATAGTCAAACAATTATTCAATAAATTACGACCATTTTTCCTTAACTAAACAACATTAGCTTAAAAGCTGGGGTTAATTGAAGAAGATGCTGACTTTTTTATAACCACAAATGCGGTTGTACATATAATTAACGCAGCTATTATTATAATAAGCCAGGTATAACTATGAGTGGTAAGTTGCACAGGCTGTACGTTGCCGGCAATGATCATATTCGCCCAATAGTAGGGCAATAGGTTTTGCCCATTACCGTTTTGTAAAAAAGAAAGCTTTGCCTGTTGCAACGCAATATCCTTACGCATGCCCAGCGAAAGGTTGTGGTTAAATGTTTCTGTAATAGTATAGATAGCCTGATCGTCAGCATTCCATAAAGTGGCAGCCACTGCGGGTATGCCTGCTGCCGAAAACCCCCGCGTCATACTGTATATACCCTCCCCTGTTGCTTTTTTGCCCACATCAGTTTGGCAGCCGCTTAATATTGCCAGTTGGGTTGCAGGTTTATTAAGGTATAAAAGTTCCGATAAATGAATAAGGGAATCCTTCATATAAATAACGGGCTCATTATCACTGGTATCTCCGCTGGCATGTGAAAAAACGGTTACAACAGTGTAATTGGCGGCGTATTTAAAAAAGTTTTTACGGCTGGCATCCTCCAATAAAAATAATTTATTGCCGGGGTAGTATTGGGCAGACGCTTTTATGGCATCTGCAGAAAGATTTAGATCAGGCAGGTGGCTGTACGCTGCAAACGATACAGGCGCAATACCCAAAAAGTTTCCATCCGCCTGTTGTGTATTTAGCTTCTTTAATAAATAGCTTGCCGAATAAACATAGCTGAAAGCATAATTATAAACTAAGAATTTTTTGCCGGTGGTGTCGGCACAAAAAGCTTCAAAGGGGACTAAGAAATCATCGGCGCAAATTATCACATTTCCCGGCGGTATTTGCAATGGCTGAAATAATGCTTTGTACAAACTGTTTGACAGCCTTGCAAAAGCTGGGTAGTTGTTTTGAAGCGCCTGCTCATCAGCACAAAACTGCTGAAAATCTGTTATACCTTTACTGTTAAATTCGTTAGCAGATAGTTTTATGAATTTCACACCCACAGGGGTCGTGGCTAAAATAAATGCCATTGTATCGCTTACAAAATAATGTACGAACGATTGATGATCACGGGAAAGAAATTTTTGCATATCGCTTAGCGAGGGAACATCATCTGCATATTTGTATTGATAGTACGAAGGGTATTTTTCTTCGAGCGATTTAATGTATTGTTCATCATCATCCCTCGCCTGTACTAGTTTTAATTGCTGATTTGCATACCCCGCAGATGTTTCATTTAACTCTGCTAATTTTTGTTGCTGCTCTATTATGTTACTTTTATATGTTAGTTCATTTGCTGCTTCATTAGCGGGTAAAGAAGCAGCTGCCCCAAGCTCATTTAACTTGTCATTCAATAGTGCCGCCCGGCTTTTTTCCATAAAATAAAAAGCAAGCTTCTTATCTTTTGCAAAATAACAAGCATCAAGAGCCTGCGTATAAAAAATTTTTGCGAACCCGCGCCAAAAAAGCTTGCTTTGTTCCCCTGATTGCTCATGCCGTGTTTGATTAATAACCGTATCTGTTACTAAAGCCGTTTGCAAACAGGCGTCCAAATATTTCTTTTCATTTGTTGTTTTATAAAGGCGCAGCAGCAATTCAGTTTTGTTGTCCATAATGGTAAGAATAAGCTCCTTTGTCTCGATAAGATTTAAATGCTGTGCAGCAGGGTTTTCCAAAATATCTTTGCAACTGACATTCAAGTACTGCAAAGATTTAAGGTAATACTGTGCCGCAGCAGTATAATTTCTCTGATCGAAACTGGCCTGCCCAAGATTGACATTTACCTTTGCGAGCAATAGATTATCATGCCCCTCTTCAGCAAACTCAATGGCTTTAAAATAACATTGTTTAGCCTTTGCATAATTATTTAGGCAATCCAGGTACAGGTTTCCTAAATCATTGTAATTATATGACGCATCTTTATAGTTTTTCAGACTTAGCCGCTCTTTAATTGCCAGCCTGAATAGCGATGCCGCGGCATTAAATCGCCGCTGTTTTTGAAAAATAAAGGCTTTTGTAGTAAAAGAAGTTGCAAGGGCAGTTAAGTTATTCGCTTTAGCAGAAAGC